>NZ_JAHGAI010000023.1:0-5632 GCF_030248515.1 Vibrio sp. D401a
ATTCGGGATTCGGGATTCGACTTTATTTTGCTTTTCTAGGAGCAAGTTCCGTCAACACCTTCTTAATAAAAATACCTTTTCTCTATACTCTCAACGAGTACCTCTCGATTCCAAAAGCGAAACGCACCCGACTCTCGGAGCGTAGCGTTACTAACTGAGAGGTTCCCGACTGCGCTCCTTCGTCGCTTTCGGGAATGACGCCTTTGAATTCAGTGCTTTTTATTCGTCATCCTCAAGAGCGAGGGACGAGCGAGTTGGGGATCTCTTACGTTTTCATTTACCAGTTGATGAAAGCTGATTTGCCTCAAAGCGTTCCTTCTCTCGCATCTCGAAGGGCAGAGTCTGTTCCCGAAGCGAAGCGCTCTCGATTCAAAAAGCCGTAAAACGCAAAAAAGCCGTAGCAATTCTGCTACGGCTTTCTCTAATACGGTCAGTGAAGAGCCATATTCTAACTTCAGGCGAACCCCATTTGGTTCGATACTATCAAAGCCAAATTTGCGACCGTGGAAACGACGAAAGCCTGCTCATTGAGCAGGCTTTCTAAATATGGTCGGTGAAGAGGGATTCGATTGGACTGGCATTCCAGACCCCGCCCCTCTGGTTCCAAATAAATATCACCAAATACGAAAAAGGCTCTACATTTCTGTAGAGCCTTTTTCTCAATATGGTCGGTGAAGAGGGATTCGAACCCCCGACCCTCTGGTCCCAAACCAGATGCGCTACCAAGCTGCGCTATTCACCGAGATGTTTAACTGAGGACTTATCCCCGTCAACGGATGCGTATATTACGGATTCTCCGCAGAGACGCAAGTGCTTTTTCAAAAAAAACGTAATGTCTTAATTCGTTTGATTATTTACTAAACACTAGCACGTAAAATGTGACTAAGAACCCACAATAAAACACAGTTTATTAACCTTGGCAACATAATTGATCCAGATCAGTGTGCAAAAAAACACCACCCATTAACGTTATCCATGTCGGAAATATCTTGGAGGAAACATATGGACTTTTGGCTTGATCTCCTATTTGGTAATGCGGTGGGGCTATCGTCAATGATAGTAATCTTTGGGGCAATTGGTCTGATGCTATTTTACGGCGGTTTCTTCATTTACAAGATTATGAACGACAAATCTCCTCACTAGATCTCGCTTAGCTCTAGAAACGCTTTGCACCGGAGTTGGTTATTTGCCTGCTCCGGTTTTTTATTTGATCTCAATGCACCACTCCTTGATATAATCTTACTATTCCGACCTTGTTCTTTATGAGATTGCCGTTATGTCTCAAGACGACGATTTTGATCTGTTCCAACAGATGATGGGCGATGTAAAGCCTATCGACCACGACACTGCAGAGCATAAAAAAGTGCATCAAGTAACGGGTGCTCAATTAGCGAAACGCGAAGCTGCAATTTGGCTCACTCAAGATAATCCCGAGTACTTGTCGATTGACCATGCAGAAATGCTCAAACCCGATGACTTTATCGAGTTCAAACGCGATGGTGTACAAGATGGCGTATACCGCAAGCTGCGCCTTGGTAAGTACCCGATTCAAGCTCGACTTGATCTGCACCGTAAAACGCTAAAAGAAGCGCGCGACGAAGTCGTTAAATTCCTCAAGCAATGTATTGAGATGGACATCCGAACGGTCGTCATCGTGCATGGCCGTGGCGAACGTTCAAATCCACCAGCATTAATGAAGAGTTTTGTCGCGAGTTGGTTGCAACAGATCCGAGAAGTGCAATGTGTTCACAGTGCTCAACGATTCCACGGTGGCAGTGGTGCTGTGTACGTTCTATTAAGAAAGAGTGCTGAAAAGAAAATGGAGACCCGTGAACGTCATCAAAAACGTTTAGGCTAACCGGATTCTCGGTGCTAGAATGCCCGACCTTATCTCGCCTTGCTGCTTTTAATTAGCAGCAGGCACTTCAATTAACCGCCGTTGTGAAACGTTAGGAGACTTACATGTCACAAGACAACGCAAAACGCTTAAACAAATACATCAGCGAAACGGGCTTCTGCTCGCGTCGTGAAGCAGACCGCCTTATCGAGCAAGGCCGCGTCACTATTAATGGTCAACAACCAGAGATGGGCACCAAAGTACTGCCAGGCGATGATGTGTGCGTGGATGGCAACCCTGTTGCAGCGAAAGAAAAACCAATTTACATCGCGTTGAACAAACCAACCGGTATCACTTGTACTACTGAGCGTGATATTCCGGGCAACATCGTTGATTTCATCGGTCACAAAAAGCGTATCTTCCCTATCGGTCGTCTGGATAAACCTTCCGATGGTTTGATCTTCCTTACTAACGATGGCGACATCGTAAACAAGATCCTTCGTGCCGGTAACAACCACGAGAAAGAATACGTTGTACGCGTTGATAAGCCAATCACCGGTGAATTCCTTAAGCAGATGTCGAGCGGCGTGAAGATCCTTGATACGGTTACTCTGCCTTGTAAAGTAGAGAAAGAAACCAAATTCTCTTTCCGTATCGTACTGACTCAAGGTTTGAACCGTCAGATCCGTCGTATGTGTGAAGCGCTAGGCTACGAAGTTTTCAAACTGCGTCGCGTACGTATTATGAACATCTCACTTGATGGCATTCCTAACGGTAAGTGGCGTTACCTAAGTGACGACGAAGTGGCAGAGATCTTAGCAATGTGTGAAGGCTCTGTGGGCACAGAAGAAGCATCAAAAACAGATTCTAGAGGCCGCAACATTCGTAAAGCGACCGACGCGAAACTGTACGATAGCCGTGAAGAGAACCAAGGTTCAACGGCGCGCCGCAACCAGAAAACACGTACTTTCCGAGGCAACAACGCAGATGAGTTCCGCCATGCACCGAACTCGAAGAAAGGCCAACAGCGTCGTCAGCGTGATGATGAAGGCGGACGTCCAGCAAAAGAGCATTACAAAGCGAAACCACAAGGTGAACGCAGCAGACCGCAAGGCGAGCATGGTAAATCGCACCGTAAGCCAGATGCATCGAGCAATACGCACTCAGCAAACAAACCTCAATCACCGAGTAAGCCTAAGCAGCATTACATGAATCCAAATGCCGCGAAGCCAAGCAAACCAGCTAAACGCACTGGTGGTACATTGAGTCTGAAGAAGTAACGCTTCACTGACTGGCAAGATCAAAAAAGGACGCTCATGGGCGTCCTTTTTATTTGTCATGTCTTTACAGACAAAGAGGGGCAAACTGACCACGAGTTAAGCTCAATAAATCTTTCGGTGCTAACTCGATTTCTAAACCACGTTTACCTGCACTCACACAGATTGTGTCTTGCTCTGTTGCGCTTTCGTGCAAAAAAGTCGGCAGCGCTTTCTTCTGCCCTAATGGGCTAATCCCACCAACAACATACCCTGTGGTCTTTTGCGCGATTTCGGGATCGGCCATATCGGCCTTTTTGCCCTTCGCTGCTTTCGCCGCCAGTTTTAGGTTCAGCTTTTGATCAACTGGGATAATCGCAACCGCAAGGTTCTTTGGCTCGCCGTTCAAACAGAACAACAAGGTTTTGAATACTTTCTTTGGATCTTGTCCCAATACCTCAGCCGCTTCTAATCCATAGCTGTCTGCTCTTGGATCGTGCTCGTATTGGTGAATGGTGTGTGTAACTTTTTTCTTTTTCGCAAGATTAATGGCCGGAGTCATCAAGATTCTCCTTATAAAACAAAAAACGCTGCACCTAGTGAGGGGCAGCGCTTTAAGTTAATGGTATCAGCGACTTTGAGTCAATCGCTTTTTACTTGTAAACGATGTCACCAGAAGTCGCGTACTCATTTACGTCAATTGGACTGTGTGACTCCAAGAACTCTTTCAGTACCTCTGCATCCGTAAAGCCCGTGTTGACGTAACCCGGATGAGTATTCACTTTCGGGTAACCATCACCACCTGACGCATTGTAGCTTGGTACAGTAAAGCGGTATTGACCATCTAAGCGAAGTTGTTTTTCACCGATGAAAACATTCGATACTTTGCCATTTTCAACCGTCATGGTAATACCTGCAAACTGAGCGTAAGCACCTGAGTCAACTGGCTTTGTCGCCACAACGTTTAAGTAATCGAGTACTTCTTTACCCGACATATCGACGTAAGACACCATGTTGCCAAATGGCTGAACCGTCAGCACGTCTTTGTATGTGATGTCGCCTGCTTCAATCGAATCACGCACACCGCCTGAGTTCATCACAGCGAAGTCCGCTTTAGCGCGCTCCATGTGGGCTGTTGCAATCAAACGACCAAGGTTAGTTTGTTGGAAACGAACGACGTTGCGGTCACCTTCTAGCTTACCGTTAGATTCGGCAATTTTTACATTCAACTGGCCCTGACCTTTTTCTTGGTAAGGGCGAAGGAAATCCAGCATTGCTGAGTCTTGTGCAATTTCATCTTGAACCAAGACACGTTGAGACTCGCCGTTCACTTTGATTTTCTTCTTCAAGTTAACCGGAATCAGATCGTAGCTCACCATCGACAGTTCGCCGTTGCGGAACTCGTAATCAGCACGACCAACGTATTTACCCCACTCGTACGCTTGCACAATGTAAGTACCGTTTTGCTCATCTGGCTTACATTCATCACCCGGCTTAAAGTTCTTCTTAATGACGTTAGGGCCTTCCATGCAAACAGGCTCTTGTGAGTGACCACCCACAATCATGTCCAAATCACCTTCATTTAGGTAGCGAGCCAACGCCACGTCACCGGGAGCATTTACACCACGGTTGCCGTTTTCATAGTGACCCATGTGTGTCACTGCAAAAATAAGATCTGGCTTTTCAGTTTGCTTTAGTTCAGCAATCAGCTTTTTCGCTTCTTCTTTCGGGTCGCGGAAATCAACCTCGCCGATGTACTCTGGGTTACCCAGTTTTGCCGTGTCTTCTGTCGTAAGGCCAATCACTGCAATCTTGATGCCTTGCTTGTTGAACATGGCATAAGGTTGAAACAATCGCTTGCCGGTTTCTTTGCCGTAAATGTTGGCAGACAGCATCGGGAAGTTTGCCCACTCTTGCTGTTTGAACAACACTTCCAGTGGGTTATCGAATTCGTGGTTACCCAGCGCCATTGCGTCGTAACCAATCTTACTCATGCCTTTGAAATCAGGCTCAGCATCTTGTAAGTCAGACTCAGGAACACCAGTGTTGATATCACCACCTGATAGTAGAAGCACGCTACCGCCTTCGGCTTGAATCTCTGCACGCAGTTCATCAATCAGCGTCTTACGTGCCGCCATGCCGTACTCACCGTACTTGTTTTGCCAAAAACGACCGTGGTGGTCATTGGTGTGCAGTACGGTCAGTTTGTAAGTTGTGTCTTCATTCCATTCGTGTGCTGGTTGCGTGGCACATCCGGCAAGAGTTGCCAAGATAGCTGCGCTCAAAGCGGTTTTTACAATCAGGCGTTGCTTCATTGTTTTACCTTTTTATCGTCTGGGGTCCACTGCATTACACGCTCAGCAAACAAGAAATAGGGTTCTCATTGTGCTCAAACGCGCAAACTTGGCGCTAGTGTAAATCACTAAGGTATTGATTTCATGTTTCTGCGACGCACTTTACTCATAGCAAACCAATTCGCCGCACATCTAAGCAAATTATAGACATAATCAAGGTGGTGTAAGGAAGCGAGAAGCGAGAA
>NZ_JAHGAI010000024.1:0-192020 GCF_030248515.1 Vibrio sp. D401a
GCTGAATTCAGCGGCTTTTACTAGAGTAAGTACGTGTTGATTACGCCAGCTTCAAATCAAACTGATTGCGGTAAGCGACCATATCTTCGATGGTTAGTACCGGCATGTTGTGTAGGCGACCAAATGCGACGATCTCTGGTGCTTTTGCCATGGTGCCATCTGGGTTTGTTACCTCACACAGCACGCCAGCAGGCTGCAAACCTGCCATTTGCATCAGATCGATAGTACCTTCTGTGTGACCACGGCGAGTCATTACACCACCTGGACGAGCACGCAGCGGGAATACGTGACCAGGACGAGCCAAGTCGTCTGGTTTTGCATTTGGGTTTGCAGCTGTTTTAATGGTTGTTACGCGATCAGCAGCAGAAACGCCAGTTGTCACACCTTGCTTCGCTTCAATAGAAACCGTGAAAGCGGTTTGGTTTGCACTGTTGTTGTTCACAACCATTGGTGGCAGTTCAAGTTTATCTGCTTGAGCATCGGTTAGGCAAAGACAAACAATGCCGCTACATTCACGGATCATTAGTGCCATTTGTTCGTTAGTTAAGTGCTCAACGGAATAAATAATGTCGCCTTCATTTTCACGATCTTCATCGTCAAGAAGAAGTACGCCGCGACCTTCTTTTAGCGCGATAAGTGCGCTTTCAACGCGAGAAATTGGGTCGCCAAATTCGGCAAGTAGTGATGACTGATTCATGGTTAACTCCTAAATATCACCAGAATCAGGGCGGTATGAGAGATCGTTGCATTTAATTGCACAACGAGTTATCTGCCTGAGAATGGCATAAACCCGCGCAGTAGAAAACGCGATCTAAAAAGAAGCGCATCAGAGTTCATCAACAAAAAAATGTTGAGGACACACGCTGATGTATTCTTATTCTCTTTCATCCGGACTATAACCGTCGGCTCTGGCATCTCACCAGATCTGCTGACCTCGACGAATCGAGCGCTCGCGGGCTCACTCAAAAGAGTATACCGCCGGTGGGGAGTTTCGCCCCGCCCTGAGAACATTGAATCCAACCTATATGGTCAGAAGTAAAAAACTCCGACACTCAAATGAGTGGTCGGAGTAGAGATAGTACTGTGAACTATCTAGCTTGAAAAGTAGATTGCAACTACTTGATTGAAAAGTGCGCTATCGGTTGAAGCGATCAGTTTTAATAAAGTGATCGATCTGCGCTGGAACATAGGTGTTATAGATAAGACTTGTATGAGTTTGTTTAGTCTCAATATGGTCTTGCATGCCTTCTAAGCGAGTCTCATCGACGGTAACGGTGCCGTCAGACATGGTGTTGTCTCTGTGCATCAGAATAGGGCGTGCGCCAATTGCCATCGTGCCCGCAATGCTGCCGAGCTTCTGTGGAAAGCTCCAGACATCGTCGTGTTGGTTCAAACCATGGTACGGTGAGTTGCCAAGTATTGCGCCTAAGCCGAGGTCTTGAATACGAGAAACGATGGACGCCCCTTTAAGCGGTGAACCAATCGCTATGACGTGAGAGATAAGGCTAGAAGCAGGCTTTCTACTCGCAAGGTAACGTTTAATCATCAAACCACCTAGACTATGACCAACCAGCACATTGGTCGTATTAAGGTTCAGGCCTTTATCTATCGAATCAAACAGTGTTTCTTCGTTAATAGAGACCGTGTTGTAACTCAGTACTTGGGTTTCATAACCCAGCTTTCGCAGTTTTTGGCTAAGAGGCTGCATGACCAGCCCATGCATATAAAGACCATGTAAGATGATGATTTTCATAATACCTCCCAGATTTATGACGTTGATTTCATTCTACTAAACTCTGTACTCGACTACTGTCAGCGAATTAGCAAATCTTGCACTTCTTTTTGTAACAAATGGCGATCCAGTTTCATTGGTTGTAATAACTCACCGATATTGACTTCGATTCGAGACCAAATACGAGTAGGGCGCTTCGTTAACGCATGTCCGTCTTTATGGCTGAAGAAAGAACCCCACAAGCCTTTTAGTGCCATCGGGATTACAGGAACCGGTGTACGCTTCAAAATCTTTTCGACCCCGGGTCTGAACTCGCCTAGTTCGCCATTTGAGGTCAAACGACCTTCAGGGAAGATACAAACTACTTCATCGTTATTAAGCGCCTGCTCAATCTGTTCGAAAGCTTTTTTATAAGTCTCTGCGCATTTGCGTGGAGAGCAGATTGGGATCACGCCCGCATGGCGGAAAACATACTTAAGAACAGGCAGCTCACTAATTGATTTGTCCATAACGAATCGAACAGGGCGGGTTGATGTGCCCATTAAAATCAGAGCGTCTACATAGCTTACATGGTTCGCCACCATCAAAGCAGCGCCTTGCTCCGGGATATGCTGACGACCTGTCACGGAAACTCTGTACAAACAGTGGCTTAGCAAGTAACTAACAAAGCGTTGGGTAAACTCAGGAACTTGGCGGTAAACGTAGATTGCCACCATGAAGTTACCTATCGCTAAAATGGCAAACAGTTCAACAATAGAGAAATCTAAAACACTCAAAACCAGTATGGAAACAGCAGCAGAAGCGACCATAAACAGTGCGTTCATGATGTTGTTGGCTGCAATTGATTGAGCACACTCACCTTCATCTGAGCGTGATTGGATGAAAGCGTAAAGAGGTACAATAAACACACCGCCGCTTACGCCAACTAAGAACAAGTCGATCATTACTCGAATATGAGAAGACTGAGCTACAAAGCTTTGTACATCGTAGTAATGAGCAGGGAAAGACTCGATAGCGGGCACTGCCCAGAGTAGATCAGCACTGAAAATCGTTAAACCCAAGATACCAAATGGAAGAATGCCCAGCTCAACTTGGTTAAATGATAACTTCTCACACAACCATGAACCCGTTGCAACACCAACAGAAAACAGAGCCAACAGTAGAGACACCACAGTGCTGTCTGCAAATAGGTGCTCGCGAGCAAAATTAGGAAACTGAGTTAGGTATGTCGCGCCAATAAACCAGAACCAGCTGATGGCTAAAATTGACATCCAAATACCGCGTTGTTTTTGTGCTAGCTTGAGCGTTCTCTTTAAGCCTGAAATTGGTTCGAACTTAACCTTATCGCTTTTCTTACTTGGCAGAGAAGGGATGTTAGCGCTGCTTAAAAAGCCCATAAGAGAAAGTGAAATGACAATGCAAGAGGTGATAAATGTGCCGTTTGGTATTGCAAGCAGCAAACCTGCGCTCAATGTACCAATAAGGATGGAAAGGAATGTGCCCATCTCAACCCAAGCGTTTCCCTTGACTAACTCCTCAGATTTCAGTACTTGAGGAAGCAATGCATATTTAACCGGGCCAAAGTAAGCCGACTGAGTTCCTGTCATGAACAGTAGAACCAGCATCAGGATAGCACTTTGCGTCATGATGGCAGTTGCTGCGCAGCTCATGATCACTAATTCAATAAGTTTTAATCGGCGGATCAGCTTGGCTTTGTCCATGTTGTCAGCAATCGCACCTGCGTGGGCAGAAAATAGAAAGAAGGGAAGGATAAACAAGCCTGCAGCAAGATTAACAAAAAGGTCGACTGACATCGGCAGTGAGTCAATTTGGCTATATGTCACCATCAGTAAAAGAACGTTTTTATAGATGTTGTCATTCAGTGCGCCTAAACACTGAGTAACGAAATAGGGGAAGAATCGTTTAGTGAGAAACATGCTGGCTCCATAAGTGCAAAGTCGCGTTGAGATGAGAGCACTTTAAAGGTTGAGCTAAAGGAAGCCAGCGTGGCGGTAAGAGTTACGTTATGAGAAACCAAAAGTAACACTTGATGCTACTTTTAGTTTCACAAAATGGTGAACCTGCAAGGTCTGGTGCTTTTATATGTTACGAAGATGCAATTAATATCGGTACCAGATACTGAACATTCTCAATGTGACAAACAGAATAAATCCAGATAGCCCAATAAAACCCAAAGTGATGAGATAAAAGAACAGGCGGACAATGCGATCTTTTGTCCGTTTGAAAATGCCGAGGCTTGGAGTGATCTCCGGAACATGCTGAAAAGTAGAGATTATCACCCACGCCGAGAGTGCCCATAGCGCTGCCACACCACTCGGAATAAGATAAGACTCTTTGACCATGTCGGAGAGCTTGAAGAGTGTGGTGAGAAATACCGCAAACCCACCAAGGGCAATGAACAAGAACAGAGGTTGGATAGGACTTAGCTTGATGGAAAATGTTTTGAGTTTATCGAGCATCGAATATCCTCTATTTGCGTTCCCAAGAGCTAAATAATGGGAACGTCCAACGACGCATCGCAATCACCAGAGAGGTACCGTGCTTCTCGTTCATGTCTAGTGACTCGTCGCTTTGGCAAACCTGGTAAAACTCATCAATGACCTTTTGTAGCTTAGCCTGCATCTTCTTATTGGTTGGCAAGCTCATTAAGCCTGTTGCCATCACCAGTTTTTCATCTTCAGCAGAGAAGTAACTTTGGAAGAAGGCGTCTTGCACTTGTTGCTGAAAGAAGCGCTGGATAGGGCCGCCAGTATGCCAACGGAAAGTTGGGGAAATGCGTAGACGAATCTTATTGCCTGGCAGCAGGTCAATGATATCGAGACGGTCGAGTTGCGCGAGCTTTTGTATCAACTCCAATTCATCAAAGGTGTATTGCTCGACAATTTGATCGAAACGATAGCCATTGACTACACATACAGCAACAAGCAATAAGCCTTTATCGTCGACGAGTTGCTTTTCTTGCTCTAATGTCAGTGATTCCAGCCCCTTATTGTGTGCTGCTGCCAGCTTAAACAACTCTGCCATCTCTAAACCTATCAGCTGACAGATACGCTCCAATCGGTCGAGACTAATTTGACTGCCTTCTGCCAATAAACGTTTAACAGAGCCTTCACTCAACTCCAAATGTTGCGCGATGTCGACATAGTGTAAACCGGACAGTTTGAGTTGGCGTTTGAGCTCTTTAATTAGGTCGTGACTTTCCGACATATTAACCTTCTACTTCTTGGCGTAACTGCTCTAGGTAAGATTGCATAAACGCTTTACGCTTCAAAGCTTCTTCATACGCCGTTTTGGTGTTCATGGTTTCTACAATTTTAAACAGTTTGGTTTGGAAGTGATCGATGGTGAATCGTTTATCTTCTAGTTCTCTATGTTCTGCAAACATGTCCTGTTCGTTATATAAGGCGGCATCAAATAAAGTACTGACTTGAATACAACGTGTAACACCAATCGCACCAAGCGCGTCCAAGCGGTCAGCATCTTGGACGATCTGAGCTTCCAAAGTATTCGGCGTAATGTTAGCACTAAAGCTGTGAGATTCGATCGCATGAGCAATGGCGTCATGATACTGAGCGGGGTAGCCGATGCTTTCGAGGAACGAAATGGCTTTGGTTGCCGCAATCGTGGAGCTTTGCTTGCGATTTGGGTGATCTTTTGGGTAGGTGAAGCAATCGTGTAAATACGCCGCAGGTAATACGACAGCTAAGTCAGCACCTTCTTTTTGGGCAAGCTGGTGGGCAGTTTTCACTACGCGTTGGACGTGGCTTAGATCATGAGCAGCATCGGTTTGCATCTCTTGCTGCATAAACTGTAGGAACTGAGGCTCAAATTTGCTTAGGTCTGATGAGGTAAGTTGAGACATGGATTTCTTCTAAAAATAAAGGCTTAGACAGAGTATGCCTAAGCCTTTATTAAATTGCCAAATGAGACGTTGTTATTGAGACGTTACAAGAAAGTCTCGTTGTTTTATTGAGTGCGGGTGAAACGGAATGTCTGTACTCTTTGCTCTGCTCCATCGATGTAGGCGTAGCTGTCGATGGTCCAGACGTTTGGTCCCGCAAAACCGAGTTCTACGCGCACATCACCGGTAGGGATACCTTGGTAAATAACGTCATTAATGTTCATCGGGTAGAAGTTGTAGCGATTGTTTTGCGACTGTTGCTCCCCAGCAAAAGCGACCGAGACGTTTTTTGCTTGGTTCGTCAGTGTTAACTGGTAGCCCGCTTGTGGGGTGAACGTGAATGCTGCATTAAGATCAACGCCTTGTGAGTTGGTCACTTTAACATTCGCTTGTGTTGTTTTTGCCAGAGAGCCGTGTGCATGCAAACCTTCTAAACCTTTAAAATCGCGGTTGTGGTTTTGGATATTTACGCTCCAATCACCAACAAAGTTGTCGATCTCTTGCCATTGTTGAGGCGCATTGGTGGCCGCTGTGTTCTGACCGCTATTGATGCCACCAATCGCGTCGTTACGGCTGTCGTGACGGATGTTCTCGCGGTTGTTCTGAATATCAGCACTTGCACCTGCTACTCCTCCAGTTACACCGCCAGCAATAGCTCCTTTTAGTGCTAAATCAGCATCGCCCGTAAGGGCACCCATAGTAAGGCCTAGAAGTGCACCACCGGCTGCCCCCTGTTTTGTTAATGCGTTTGGATCGTCTTCTCCCGGAGTCACGCATCCTGCAAGTAGGGGAAGAGATAGCGCCGCAACCAAAGTAGTTTTGTTAAAAATGTTCATGTGTTTGCTCCGAGATGTTTGGTTCGAAGCTATTATTGAACACTGTTTCATTGTCCGTCTACTTATCTCGCTGATAACCACTGGTTATCAGTACGTGATGCCGAGTCACACTTGCTTAGTTGAAACTCTTCTGCCTTAAACTGAGCTGCCTTTTCTTCGAGCCCATGGTAAAGGAGTTAAACTCATTTAAAACAGTCATGACGGCAAGTTTTAACTAGGTTTGTGTTGTCCTATTTTTGAAAAGACATACCTTTATTTTTTATGATCTGTATCAAGCTTTGTTTATGCATGCGGAGATAGGATGCGGCCGAACAAAATATTATAAAATTGGGGCCTGAGTGTGCAGGATCTTTATGAACTAGAGCGTAAGTTGGTGGAATGCGGCGCGGATATGAAAGGCTTAAAGGTTGTGCCAGCAATTATTGATGAAGATGGCGAGGTTGTTTATATAGGCAATTCGCCTTCGTTGCTAAGGAATGTCATTAGTTGCCGTAGACAGCTAACGCAACGCGTGAAGAAATAAAAAAAAGGGTCTGATTTAAGTCAGACCCTTTTTTGTATTTTAGGCAAAGACTCTAGCGTTTGAAAGTCACTTGCTCTTGTTCACTAAGGTGAATATGTGTTGTTGCTGGTTGTGTTTCTGCAATCACTTTACCGTGACGAACTGAGTAACGAACTGGTACCTGACGACGAACTGCATCAAACCCATTTTCCGCAGGAAGAATAAGTAAGCTACCTGGTTTACCTGCTTCAATGCCGTGTTTGTCTTGAATGTTCAGTGTGCGTGCTGAATTGGTGCTGATCAGATCAAGTGAGTTGTTGATTTGGTCGTAACCCATTACCTGACATACGTGCAGACCCATGTGCAGCACTTGTAGCATGTTTGCTGTGCCCAGTGGGTACCAAGGATCGAAGACGTCATCGTGACCAAAACATACGTTGATGTTGGCATTCAGCATCTCTTTCACACGAGTCACGCCACGGCGTTTCGGGTAATCATCAAAACGGCCTTGAAGGTGGATGTTGACCAATGGGTTTGCAACAAAGTTGATACCAGACATGCGCAGCAAACGGAATAGGCGAGATGCGTACGCACCGTTGTAAGAGCCCATCGCCGTTGTATGGCTTGCGGTTACCTTGTGGCCCATGTTGAACTTATGCGCTAGTGCTGCAAGCGTTTCAACGAAGCGCGATTGCTCATCATCAATTTCATCACAGTGCACATCGATCAAACGGTCGTATTTTTGTGCCAACTCGAACACGTAGTGCAGAGACTCAATGCCATACTCGCGAGTGAATTCAAAGTGAGGAATCGCACCAATAACGTCAGCACCCAGCTGAACCGCCTCTTCTAGCAGCTCTTTACCATTCGGGTAAGACAGAATGCCTTCTTGCGGAAACGCAACGATTTGAATGTCTACCCACTCTTTCATTTCTTCACGAACTTCTACCATTGCTTTTAGAGCAATTAGAGTAGGGTCAGAAACATCAACGTGGGTACGAACGTGTTGTACGCCGTTTGCAATTTGCCATTTCAGAGTTTGCTTAGCGCGTGATTTCACGTCTTCAATCGACAGCGTCTCTTTGCGCTCAGCCCAACGCTCGATACCTTCGAAAAGCGTACCGGAGATGTTCCAGCTCGGCTCACCGGCGGTTTGGGTAGTGTCTAGGTGAATATGCGGCTCACAGAAAGGTGCGACAGCCATGCCGCCCTCCGCATCAAGAACATCACCTGTGTAATTTAGTTCTACATTATTGTCTTCAATACGCTTGAATTGACCATCCTCAATCAAAATTTGCTGGAGACCTTCCTGTCCCTTAAGCGTTGCGTTCTTGATCAATAGTGTTGTCATGATGGTTCCTTACGCTGGCTGCTGTGCCAGTGTCTTTTTATTAAGAATAGGATTTAGAATAAGGTAGCTGATTGTGCCGCCCAGTACTGCGTTTACAGGTACCACTCCCGGAAGGAAGTGACCAGCTGCAACACCAATCGCCACTGCGATAATGCCAGCCCAGTTAACCGTTTGGAACTCTGCTGCTGCGAAATTTGTGTAATGCTTACGGTTCATGAAGAAGTCCGCAATGATTACGCCGCCAATTGGTGGAATTGCAAGCGATAGGAAAGTTAACCAGCCTACAAAGTTATTGTACAACCATAGTGCACACAAAGTACCGACTAAACCGTTCGCCATAGAGATGTATTTGCTTGGCAAACCAGTGATGTTTGAGAAACCTAGGCCCGATGCGTAAAGCGCATTGTCGTTGGTTGTCCAAATGTTCAAACCAAGCACGATGATAGCTGGGATTAGAAGACCTTGAGCGATCATCACTTCTGAAATGTCTGATTGGCCAGTTACCGCAGCGCCTGCTGCGCCGAAAATGAACATCAGTGAGTTACCGATAAAGAACGCCACCATAGTGACCATCACTGCACCTTTTGGCTTTTTGCCGAATCGTACGAAGTCCGCAGTCAGTGTGCCTGCACTGACGAATGAGCCAACGACCATTGCAAGCGCTACAGAAAAATCGATTGGTTGTGCTGGTTGTACTTTTTGTAGCTCAGCCACACCACCCACGCTGTTTACCGCTTCTACTACCGAGTATCCGCCGAGTAACGCAATCGCTGGAACTGCAATCGCAGATAGCACCATAAGCGCAGAGATACCGAAGTAAACCGTTGCAGTCATTAATAGACCAGAAATGATGATGAGAGTGTTTGTATCGATGCCTGTTGCTTTGTTTACTGGAATAGCAAACATCGCCACGCCAACACCAAACCAACCAACTTGTGTGCCGCCAAGAAGAGCGGAAGGAAGCCAAGAGCCTTTAGAGCCAAAAGAGAAACGAGCGAGGAGGTGAGTAGAGAGACCAGTAGAAGCGCCGATGTAACCGAGGAAAGAAGTGTAGATGCCGAGGATTAGGTTACCAATGAGAACAGCGAGGAAGAAATCATCAAAAGAAAGTCCAGTACCGAGCGAACCGCCCGTCCACATACTTGCGGAGAAGAAAGTGAGTCCCAACATAACCATGGTTAATGATGCAACCCCCTTTCTGGCAGTGTTAGGAACCGGTCCAAGACTGTAGTTATTGTCTGCAGCCATTTTTACCTCCGCAAAGAAAATTAAAATGAATTATAGAACCCAATTTCTGGGCAAACGGCGCGTATTATCGTGATGTAAATCTCATAGTCAATGAGTTTTTTGTCACTTGAACGTTTACTGTGAGGTTTGTGTTTTTATATTTCTTTAAAAACATATGGTTATTGATTTTTTAAAAGTCAAAAAAGTTTGGCTGTTGATGGGCTTTTTGACCTGTTATGTGTAATGAAATCGGTGTCATTGGTCTTACTGTTATATTTCATCATATTTCTATGGTTTGTTTATAAAATGGCACAATGATTGATTTGAATGATGTTTGGCAAACGTTTTCTTATGCTTGCTGGGAAGTGTTGTTCGTTATTTGAACATAAATACGATTGTTTTCTTTGTTTTTTGTGGCTTTTGTTAATTTGTTTTTGTGAGAGCTTCTTTTGTTGTGGTTAACTTTGGGTTTTTATGTATGTAATCGATTGTAAAAAATCAAACAAATTGATTTAAGAGGGTGGGGAAAGTAAATAGGGAAATTTGGAAAGGGCTAGATAAAAAAAGAGCCAACCGCAAAAGCTGCGATTGGCTTATATACTTGTGAACAAAAATCGAGTTCACTAACAACGTCAGTTGGCTAGGTGACCCTCGGCTTAAGAAGGGTCACTATAGATAATGCAGCATACGTGCCAACTTTTTGATGACCTAAAAACCCCAGTTTCTGTGAGTTTAGTTGCCTAATGTGAATTATTCTTTGCAAATTGCATTTGCGTATTGCAATGCGTGTTTAATATGCTACTGATTGTTTTATTATAATAACTAATTTATCACTTAAAGCATCACTAGACTTGCCGTGCCTAAGAAGGCAAAGAAGCCAACGACATCCGTTACTGTGGTCAGAATAACTGAGCCTGCTAGTGCGGGATCTAGTTTGAGCTTATCCAAAACAATAGGGATTAAAACACCAAATAGTGCTGCTGTAATAATGTTCACTATGATCGCTAGTGCAATGGTGCCACCCAATACAGGAGACTGGAACCAAAGCCCTGCTAAACCACCGATGATCAGTGCCCAAAGCAAACCGTTGAGTGAGCCGATGCCCAACTCATTTTTTAATAGGGCAAAGCGGTTACCAGGTGTGATTTGGTTTAACGCCATCGCACGAACCATCAAGGTCAAGGTTTGGCTACCAGCAATACCACCCATTGAGGCAACAATCGGCATTAGAACCGCAAGGGCAACCACCTGCGAAATCACATGTTCAAATAGCCCAATTGTCACGGATGCTAAAATGGCGGTGAGCAGGTTGATCCCTAACCAGACGCCGCGTTTTTGTGAACTTTTTAGAACGGGGGCGAACAAGTCATCGCCTTCATCCATACCGGTACCTGCCATTAAACGTGCTTCGTAAATTTCACGCTGCGTGCTCAAGGCAAACTGCCAATCCACTTCACCGATTAAGGTTTGGTCAGAATCGGTAACAGGAAGCGCTGGAAGCGCACTGTGCTCAAGTGCTTCTACCGCCTCAGGAAGCTCCATCTTACTGTCGAGCACATTGACGGTTTCAATGGCTAAGGTGCTAAGGCGTATATCAGGATCGCTACGTAAGATCTCATAATAGTTCACCGCGCCACGGAACTGTTTCTTGCGGTTGATGAGATATACTTGTTGCGGTGTATCGTAGCTGTAACGCTCCATTAAGCGTCGAGCTTTACCAATCGTAATATTAAAAGGGAGGGTGATGATCTTACGCTCAGCCCAACGTCCGAGTTGTTCGTCTTCATATTCATTTGCTTGGTCATAAAGCTCAAGCTCATCTTTCTCAATTAACTCTAGTGCTTCATTGATGAACTCTTCTGGTAGAGAGTCGGCCCACTCTATCAGGGATAAGTTATCAAGTTTAGCGAGAGTGAGTTTAAGTTCGATTTCCGAAAGTGCTTCGATGATAGAAAGGCGTACGTCCGCACGCATTTCAGTGAGCACATCAATATGCAATTCAAGAGGTAATGCGCGCCACAAGCGTACACGTTCATCGATAGGGAAGGCTTCAAGGATCAGCGCAACGGCGCCGGGCTCGAGACCACATTCGATAGAATCATTCAAAGCGGTGACTTGATCCGCTTCGTCTGCTTGGACAATTTGTTCGATTAGAGTGGAGAGGTCTTGAAACTTACTCACCGAGCACCCCGACAGTCAGATTATTCTTATAGGCAGCTGATCAAGGTACTCGAAAATAGCAGAAAAACAATAGGCTATTCGTCAACAATCCGTAGGTAAGGGGCGACCAATTGGCGAATGTTCACTTTTGCGCCAATACGAGCCGCAAGCAAGTACATCCCACCAATTTTTCGGTGTAGGAAAAGGGCGTCGGCTGGTGGTGTATGCCAGTAGTCTTGCTCCAAGCTTAAAATGGTACCAGCCTCGCGGAGTTTCTGCGCTAAGCCACTGGCTTTGAAGTCATATGGCTCATCAACCAACATAGGTTCACACGCCATTTTCACCAAATTGAGAATCGCTTGGCGCTGCGCTGGCATGATGGTTTGGCTGAAGAAGCCTATTTGCTCGAGCGCATCATTCAAACCTTGTTCGTCATTATTAACGACAGATGCAAAGGCTTGGCGATAGCCGGTACTGAACCGTTCGCTGTATTCTCGAGTTGCGCCAAAGTCTAGTAAGCCGATTTGACGAGTGTTTTCGATATATAAGTAGTTGGCGAAGTTTGGGTCGGTTTGTACCATCTTAAATTCAAACAGCTCTCGAAACAGTAATTCGAGTAGGCTGTGCATGACAAAATCTCGCGTACTCTGATCATAATGTTCGATTTGCTCAATCGGACTGCCATCAATGAATTCCATCGCGAGAACGGAGTCTGAGCAGCTTTCGGTGTGAATCTTCGGCACCACAAAATGAGGGTGATCTTTCAAAGCGTCATGATAGCGAATAGCAAATTGCGCTTCGCGCGCGTAATCAGCTTCGTCATGGAGTTGTTTCTTCGCTTCCTCCAACAACCCTTTGTAATCGACGGATTCCGGAATCAAACCAACCACTTTAAGCAGCGTTCCTACGTTGTCGACGTCACTATCGATGCTTTTTCGAATGCCTGGGTATTGTACTTTGACCGCTAGGTTATCACCCCCGTCGCTGTAGGCTTGGTGCACTTGTCCGATTGAGGCACTGGCAATTGGTTTGAAGTTAAAGGAAAGAAACTCAGTTTTCCATCCGGTACCTAGCGAGGTTTCCATCACGTTGTTCAGTTGTTTAGCCGGCATTGGGTCAGCATTAGAACGAAGTCGAGAAAGAATATCGGCGAGCTCTGGTTCCAAAACATCGCCAGCATCCATCGAGAGCATTTGACCAAGTTTCATCGCAGCACCTCGTAGGTGAGCGAGTTGGTCGGTTAAGCGCGCGATATTCTGCGGCGTCAGCAACAGGTCTTTCGCTTTGGGTTTGTTGCCTTTGGCGATCTGCTTCGTGCCTTCCGCAATTACGTTTCCTGCAACACGTGTAGCGAGTGATGCGAACTTGCTGAATCTTGAAATACGATGGGTTGGTAGGCTTCTTTCCTTTGCCGACATGAATCTTCTCCGCTATTTACTAACTATTTGTTATACGGGAAAAGTACGTGCTTGGATACAAATGAAAAGAAAACCGCCAGCGTAACTGGCGGTTTATTAGGGTCTGTTGACCTTTTGCGGTTAAATTTTGTTCGAGATAAAAGCGTTTTAATCGCGGCGAGAGGTTTGTAGCCTAGTTATTCTAAGCAAAATCCTCTCAACAAAGAGTAAAGCGCTTTTAGCCGAACCCTTCGGGCAGTGTTTGTGGCTCCTTTCTACTGCGTTATCGGCTTATCAGGTAGGGCAACTACATTTCAAAGCCTCTGCCTTGTATAAAGAACCCACAAACTGCTGCAAAAATCAGCTCAAAAGGTCAACAGACCCTAGTCTAGATAGAGTAGAAGAAGTACAGCTGAGACTTCATTCGGATGATGATGCCACGAATCGCATCCAAGAAGGCTAAGAAGCCAATTGGTTTTTCACCACTCACCCATGCTAAGCCTACAGAGCCTACCGGGATATCGTAGCCTTCTGGTTCATCAATTTTCAGGCGAACAAAGTGGTGCTTGTTCTGTAAGTTCTTACCAGTGGTGACACGTACTGAATCATCCAAACCCAGCAAGTTACCTTGTGACTCACCTGTTGCTTCAACAATACCTTCTACCGTAGCAGAGAAGACTTTGCCTGGGTAAACTGAAGAGGCGAACTCCGCTGGTTGACCTGGTTTAACGTTTCTAATTGCTTGATGGTTCACGCGCATCAGAACGTACTTTTCATTAGTGTACATGTTGATACGCGGCATCATCGAAACACGTTGACCTTCACGCAAGATAAAGTTAGTCACAAAGCCATCTGCTGGAGCATGAACTTTCGTACTGTCCAAATCCCATTGCGCTTTTGCAATTTGCTCTTCTGCTTGGCGCAGCTCTGCCTGTTTGGTTTCAACTGCGAGCTCTGCTTTATGAATTGCCAGTTTTGCGCGAGATATATCGACTTGTTTCTTCTTGATTTGAGATTCAAGGGTTAACACGTTATGTCGAGCCATATCAACCGCGCTCGATTGCTTGTCGATGTCGCTTTCTGTAATGGTGTTCTTGACCACTCGGTTTTGCTCAATATAACGATCTAGCATCTTTTTCTGCAATTTGTGGTCAACTTTTGCAGCTTCCAATTGGCTCTTTGAAGTTTCTAGATCTTGCACTAATGCTTGGTGATTCGCTTCTTCAATCTCGATATCACCTTGCGCGGTTGCTAGTGCCACTCGAGCAGAGTCTGCCGACACATTTGCTTGATTCAATGCGATCTCATATTGCGTTGGGTCGAGTTCATAAATGAGCTGACCTTTTTCAATTTGTTGATTCGGCTTGATGTAAATGTGGTCGACTTTGCCTTTTACATTGGTTGAATCAGGACGAAGCTGAATGTGCGGCGATTGCACTACAGAGCCACCTGATATGTCCATAGGCGTAAAGTTAATCAAGCCCACCCATACGAACATTAGCCAGCCCAAGCCACCAAGGTAAGCAAAGGATTTGGTTGCTTTGTTCCAAGGCATGCCGACTAAACGGAGTAGATAGATGAAGAGTGCCCATACCGCTAAACCTTCTAACATTATGCGTCCTCTTGTGGCTGTGTTTCTGTTTGCGGTTTACTTCTCCATGTATCACGCAGATTGATGATGGCTTTTTCCATATCAACGAATGCAAAGATCACGGCTAGCACCCATACCCAGTGCCAGACAAATCCTATCCAGGTGAGGGCGGTGATAAGCCCTATCTGGTGATGGTCTTTGCTGTGTGCCTTATTAATTGGCAACTCATGGATTTTCCAAAAGCCGTAACACGCGCCAGCGACACTCGCGATTAAAACGACAGCAGCGACAACGTGCAATGCCGTATCTGCGCCTGTTCCGACAAATGGGACACTAAGTAAACTCATTAAACACTCCTCTATCAAGCTGTTGGCGTATTGTGATCTGGAATTGAAATGGATGAGCTTTTGTGACAAATTCAATCACTCAGAGAGTAAATTTGATGTGATTGGTTATGAAAACGGTTCGATTCATTCGCGCGATGGGCATATTAAATATGCATAACCTCGCGTTATCTAAGTACAATTTGACATCTGATGACCTAGGTATTCCCGCTTCAGTATTTCATAACCCGATGACGCTGATACCTCTCACCGCCGTTTCTGAATGGTTTCGTCGCATAGAGTGCTTAAGCGGCGACCCAGATGTCATTTTGAATTTGAGCAAAGGGATTGATCTGCAAAAACTAGGGCCTGTTGGGCGATGGTTGTTTTCAGGCAATGACCTAGCAAGCACAATTCGACGTGTGAATTACGGTGTGAGTAATCTGCAATCTGGCGCTTTTTTTGCTGGCGCGCAGTCTGGAAAGATAGTTAAGTGGACTTATCACAACCCTTTCATTGATACGACGATCAAAGTACATGACAGCATTCGTAGTGCGGTGTTCATGATAAAGATATTACGCGAATTCTTAGGAAAGGATTATCGCCCACTTAGAGTGATGATCTCTGGTTCAAGAAAAAACCATGACTTGTATCGAGAGTACTTTGGCTGTGAAGTGGAGTGGAGCCAACCTAAAACCGAGGTTTGGATTCATGGTGATGATCGCTTAGCATCTCGTCAAGTCAGTCATCGTGAGGAGAGCCGTTTAGCGATGAATTTCTCGGATTTGGATGATCTATTGAACATGCCTGATCCTGAGGATGAACTTAAAGTGATTTATGAAGTAGTGAACTACAGCAGCCACTATGGATTACCAACATTAGACAGAGTCTCTGCGCTGTTAGGTTTATCTGAGCAGCAATTTCAACGTCGACTACATAAGTTAGGTCTGAACTTTTCTACCGTCTGTGGCTATGTACTGAGTAATGTCGCAGCTGGATTATTGAGCTCCAAGGTGAGCGTTGAAGATATTGCCGCACGGTTGGGTTATAGCAATGTCGCAAGTTTTAACCGTATGTTTAAAAAACATCGCGGTGTGACCCCAAAACAGTATATAGCCCGCTTTGAAAACTAGCTTCCCCTGTACGTAGAATGAAGCTCAGGTTTTCTAACGTATGCGTTTGATTTTATCCATGCAACGAGTGAGCGACTGCTTGATATTAAATGACTTGTGGCCGCTCGGAGTGCCAGGTTCAATCATTGATGTTTCTGCTAATGCCGCTAAAGGTGTCGACGTAGAATGTTGGATAGAAATAGCTTCAGCACTCGGTATTGATTGTGTCGGTTTGTTAGCATAAGACGAGGTAAAACCAGAAGCCGTATTACCACAAGCTGAAAACAACGCAATTCTGGCAAGGGTAAGTGAGGATAGCTTAAAACGAGACATCATAATTCTGATTGTTATTTATAAATTTAATAACAAATTTAAATGTCATAAAGCGCTCTGTCTATATACTCACTTAGATGCTTATTGCCTAGAAATGTAGCCTTGTCGGCACGTCGTATTACTCAAACTACTTCTTTATAGTGTTTGGTTTCAGTGGTTTGTATGTTTACGGCCTTATATTATGAAATATTTTGCAATTCAGTGCATTATGCTGTCCTTGTGGGTATTTAACCCTAAATTTGGTCGAACCCCTGCCTTTGTAAGTGATTGTAAGTGCTTCGATGTATCAAATGAGCGTAGCTTGCACTCACATTTCTGAACGATATACTGCTCCCGTTTTATAAGTAGAGTGAATGGGTATGAGTCGTTATAAAATCGTATTGGTTGAGGATGATTCCGAGATAGCGCGTTTAACAAAAATGTACCTCGAAGCAGAGGGGCACTCGGTAACTATTATCAATAGCGGTGAAAATGCTGTCGAAAGTATCCGTTCATTACACCCCGACCTTGTATTACTTGACCTGATGTTACCAGTCAAAGATGGAGCCACAATTTGCCGAGAGGTGAGAGAGTTCTTTGATGGCATGATCATCGTTTTGACGGCAACCGACGATGAAATGAGTGAGGTGAGTTTATTTAAGTTTGGCGCTGATGATTACCTTACCAAACCAATCAGAGGAAATGTGCTGTTAGCAAGGATAGAAGCGGTTATGCGTCGCTATGCCAGACAGCCTTACACCGATTCGAATCAAACAGTCCATGGGTACGGCATTGAGCTTTGCACTCGGAGAAATAAAGCCAGCTACCAAGGTACTGTACTTGATTTAACTGATTCAGAATTTGAGATTTTAGAACTGCTAATGTCTAATATCGATCAGCCAGTGTCTCGAGAGTCATGCTGTCGTCTCGCGCGAGGTATTGAGTACTGTATTACCGATCGTTCCATTGATATGAGGATCTCTTCGCTGCGTAAGAAGTTTGTCAAAGCTGGTGTTCAATCTGCGACCGTCAAAACTGTCCGAAATCGTGGCTATATGCTAACAGGCAAGTAAGTATATGTTTTCTACCTTCACTCGTCTTTACATTGCAATTATCACTGGCCTAACGGTGACCGTGTCACTTTTTGTTTTCTTAGGTGACGAATATATGCGTAAGACGGAGGTAGAGATATTTCTGAACGATGGTGCATACTTCGCCAATCAGTACATCGCTCAGAAAGGTACTGAAAGTTCACTCTATAAAGAGCTCACTCAAACTGGTCAGCAAGACTTTTATATATTTAAACTTGCACTGCTTGATCATTGGGACGAAACTCCGCCTTGCGATGACTGCAAGCAGATCTACCGATTGCAGTCTATTCCGGTTTACCTCATTGAAGACAGCTTATATGGTGCAGTCTTTCCTCTGCCGAATAGTACTCAAAGCTTATTGTTCAAAGAAAAGAGAGATTTTTTCCGGCCAGATGTTGATTGGCATGAGGACTCAGAGCTGATTTTTGTTTTAAGCCTTGTTATCGTCGTTTTCTCCAGTTTGGGGGTGATGATTTACATACCAGTCAGATCGATTGAAAGCCAAATCATAAGGCTATCGAAAGCGCATAACGAGTTTGGTTCAGGTGAGTTGCAATGCAGAGTTGATCCTAAAACCTATTCAGACTCTTTGGGGAGTTTGGCGCAAGGCTTTAATGATATGGCGGAAGACATTGAAAGGAGAGTCAAGCAGAGCCATATTTTGACTCAGGCGATTCCTCATGAGGTGCGTACTCCCTTAAGTCGGATTCAACTTGCGACTGATATTGCGCGGTTAAGTAAACCTGAACAGCAAGAGCAGCTGTTTAATGATATCGACCGTTATGTTGGTTCGATCAATGAGCTTACTCAGGATATTGTAAAGCTATCTCGGCTAAGCTCTCAGAAAAAGGGAGAAGGACACGCGACGACTTCACTTAACCTGCTTCAATGGACTCGTGAAAGGCTTGCTTATCATGGTCTAAATCAAGTGGTGATTGAAAGCTGTATCGAATGCAACAGTGAGCAAGTGCGTTTTCAGCAGACCCTTGGTAACTTAGTTATTGATAACCTAATTCAAAATGCCGCACGATATGGAGAAAAAGATATTTACCTAGCCATTCATCGTGTTAAAGAGCATTGGGTGATCGATATAGAAGACGACGGTCCCGGAATCCCGATTGAAAAGCACTCCGAAGTGTTTTTGCCATTCTCCCGACTAGATAAAAGCCGAAATGCAGACAAAAAAGGGTTTGGATTGGGCCTCGCTATCGCAACCAGTGCGGCGAGGCAATTGGATTGGAAACTATCGGTTGGGGAAAGTCACTTAGGTGGAGCGCGCTTTACTGTGCTCATTCCTGCCAACGATCAGGATAAGCGCTGCTATAGTCAGGCGTAGCAAGACCTTCATATAAACCGTCATATGCCTCAAGTGGGCCGACAATCGTTCTATACGGTAAGACACCTGCCCAAACGGGGAGATCCATGTCTTGCTCATCATCATTGACCCCAAAATGGCTGATTTTCACTGATGCTTCAGTGAGTGGAATACGTAACAACATGGTCGCTTTGAGTTCTTTTTCATTGCTCAAGCGTATATTTTGCGTTCTTCCCGGCGCGATTTGCTCGATAAAGTGATTCAGCAGTTTGTCTTTCTGTTGGTTATCTTCCACCACTTCAAACTGCCCGAAGACCACGGCACTGCGATAATGTGCGCTATGATGAAACGCACTTCGAGCCAGTACCCAACCATCAAACAAAGTAAAGGTTAGGCACGTTTGCACTCCTTGTTTAAGTGAGCGCAACAATCGACTGTTGTTGGCTCCATGGACGTACACGTAATCATCTACGCGCCATGCCAGCATGGGGATGACCACAGGGCCAGACTCGTTTGTTATCGCAATATGAGCGATCAGGCTTTCATCTATGATGGCGTGCAGTTTATCGACATCAGAGACTGCTTTGTGCGCGCCTTTTTTAATCTCAGTTCGATTGGTGTTGGATAACATTTTCTCTCCTTAAGCTCTTACGATAATGAGCGCTTGCTTCTCTATCTCTGATTGCAATGTATCGATTAACTGGTAGCTTAAAGAGAGCCAGTTTTAACTTATGTATGGATCCAGTTTTGTCTTTAATTGTTGTTGGTGATTTGAACTTAAATGAGCATGATGGCACTCGCCAGCAAGCTCTATTCTTTGCTATTCGAGAAAAAATCGTGAAAGGATTGTGGATAAAGGGCGGAAAGTTGCCCTCAACACGCAAGCTTGCGCAGGAACTCGATATCAGTCGAAACACCGTGATTGCAGCGTATGAACAGTTGGTCGCTGAAGGGTACTTGAGCAGTCAAAAAGGTTCCGGCTTTTATGTGGCGGTGGAGTTGCCAGAGCAGTATTTACCAGAACCCGCAGCACCTGAAGAAGGGGTGGATCCTAAGGCTGGCTTCGATATAAACCGAGCGTTTGCTCCAGGTGTTCCAGATTTAGATGCGTTTCCAATGGCACAGTGGCAGAAACTGATTGCGCGCCACTCATCCCGCACGTGTTTACTCGGTAATCAAGATATTCAAGGCAGTTGGAGATTGCGTTGCGCTTTATCTAGCTACCTTGCTTCCAGCCGCTCAGTCAACTGTTCGCCAGAGCGGATCATCATTACATCTGGAGCGCAGCAAGCGTTGGCTATTGCCACTATGAGCGTACTAAAACAAGGCGATACGGTGCTGATGGAACAACCGGGATATGCACAAATGCGTAAATTGATCCATTTCCAGCAATATCATTTTGAGCCACTGTACGTGCAAGAGAAGGTAGGCTTTGATGTGGAAACGGTGACATCGAGTCAGGTGGATGCTTTGTATATCACGCCAAGTAACCAATACCCTATGGGGACGACGCTCAACATAGAACAACGAAGCAAGATCATTAACTGGGCAGTACAGAGAGCGCATTGGATAATCGAAGACGACTATGACAGTGAATTCCAGTTTGCGCATCGGCCATACACTAGTTTGCAGGGATTAGCGGCTCAAATGGGCAGAGATGATCGCGTTTTATACGTTGGCTCGTTTAGTAAAGTCATGTTCAACGGTTTGCGCCTAGGTTATCTCGTCGTTCCTGAATCTTTAGTCGATGACTGTCTTGTGGTTAAAGATGCGTTAAGCGGTGATTCTCCTACACATACGCAAGAAGCGTTAGCCGATTTCATAACGGAAGGAGGGTTACTTCGTCATATTCGCAAGATGCGTCGACTATACAAAAGTAAACATGAACGGATGTGCTCGGCGATTGAAAAGTATTTTGGCAATAAAGTGAGTGTTATCAGTCAAGCGGCGGGTCTCCACATTACGTTGAAGTGGCGATATGGCATTGATGAACATCAATGGACACAGCGTGCTGAAGCGAAAGGTATTGTGCTGCGTCCGTTGAGTTATTACGAACATCCCGAATTTAAAACCCGTGATTGGAATGGGGTGGTTTTAGGCTACGGCAATGTTGCGCTAGAGAATATTGAGACTTTGATGCAGCAGCTGGCGTTGATGTTTGAGTTGAAGGATTAATGAAAGTGAAAACCTCGATGGATCAGCTTGATCCCCCCCCCCCCCCCCGCACTCTTAATTGCTTGCCATTGTTTTGTGCTAGATCTAGCAAGAATAGATAATTGGTAAACTTTCGAGTTTACCTGTAGCTAGATTGACTTTAAAATAAACTCCGAAGTTTACTTCTGCGCTTGTGCGTAAAGTTCAATAGTGACTACTCAATAATGGGTCACGCTCTTGGAGTAAAGAAAATATGGTCGCAACTAAATTTGGCCAAAACACACTTAAACTGAGTGCTATTTCAGCACTGCTCATCTCTTCCTTAAGCATTACCGGTTGTTCTGATGAAAGTGAGGCATCAGACGTCGCACCACTAATCAAACCTGCACTTATTGAAGTCGTTACAACCCAGTCAGCAACGGAGCTCAGCTTTAATGGCATCGTGCGTGCTGCAGATAGTGCAGATCTCGCTTTCCGAGTAAGTGGAAAACTGACCAATATTTTCGTTAAGGAAGGAGATGAAGTAAGCAAGGGGCAACTGCTTGCTTCCTTAGATGATCGAGATGCAAAAAATGCATTGGTGTCAGCGCAACTTGAGTTTGAGAATGTGTCTCGTGAGTATGAGCGTGCTCAAGCTGTTTTTAAGAGAAGCCAAGCAATTTCAAAGGCCGACTTAGATACGATCACGACACGTTATAATCTTGCTCGAACACGTGTTGAAGATGCAAAGCGTCATCTAGAATACACCCAAATCTTTGCTCCTTTTGATGGCATCGTTGGACGCAAGCTGGTTGATAACTACGTTCAAGTCCAAGCTAATGCACCTGTCTTGACCGTTCATGATATTAATGATCTTGAAGTGGTCATCCATATTCCACATAAAGTGATGCTCTCCGGTAAAGAGGGGACGAAAGCAATTGCTGAAATCTCAGCCATTCCTGGGCAATCTTTTCCTTTAAAGCTGCGCACGGTTGCGACCGTTGCAGACCCTGTTTCTCAGGCGTATCCGGTCGTGTTGGGTTTTGAGCACTTAAACGGTTTCCACGTATTGCCGGGAATGGCGGTGAAAGTGCTGCCTGTTTCCACTTCAGGCAACACTCAGAATCAACAAGTTACCTTACCTCTGACGTCAATTGTCCCCGACAACCAAGGCAAGCAATTTGTCTGGGTCGTTGGCAGTGACGACAAAGCAACGAAGCGTTATGTGGCGATTGGCGCACTCAACAAAGACCGCATTATTGTTACCGAACATCTTTCGTTGGGTGAGAAGGTGATCATTGCTGGGGTATCAAGTGTGAGAGAGGGCATGGAAGTTCGCCCTTACACGGATGATCGCGCTGGAGCACAATGATGGACATTGCACGTTATACCATAGCTAAGCGTACAAGTGTGTGGGTGCTTATTGCTCTAATACTGTTAGGTGGTTACATCAGCTACCTCAAACTAGGTCGTTTTGAAGACCCTGAGTTTGTTATTCGTCAGGCAGTGATCGCGACACCTTACTCAGGAGCGACAGCGCAGGAGGTCTCTGACGAAGTGACCGATGTTATCGAAGGCGCCGTTCAGGCTTTGCAAGAAGTCAAAGAAGTGAAATCCGTCTCGATGCAAGGAATGTCCGAGGTAACGGTCGAGATTAAACTCGAGTTTGCAGGCAGCGCTGCTGAGCTACAACAAGTATGGGATAAACTGCGTCGTAAAGTGACCGATGCACAGAGACTGCTTCCTCCGGGAGCAGGGCCGTCTATTGTGAATGATGACTTCGCGGATGTATATGCATTGTTCTTTGCTGTTACAGGTGAAGGTTTCAGTGATAAGCAGTTGCAAGATTATGTCGATAGCTTACGCCGTGAAATAGTACTTGTTCCGGGTGTGGCGAAAACAGCGACATTGGCGCAGCAACAAGAAACCATCTTCGTTGAGATTTCAAGTGAGCGCTTAGCCGAGTTCGGTGTCTCTGCTGAGAAAGTGTTTCAAGTTCTGCAAAAGCAAAATTTAGTCACAGTAGCAGGTAGCATCGAAACTAGTGCGATGCGCATTCCCGTGATCCCGAGTTCCAATATTGACTCTGTTGCCGACCTCAAAAACCTACAAGTCGGGTTGGGTAACAACAATACTGTGCTTCGTTTAGGTGACATTGCGGACATCACTCGCGGTTACCAAACACCAGCAACTATGTTGATGCGTTTCAACGGTGAACGAGCTGTGGGCTTTGGTATCTCCAACGTGTCCGGCGGTAACGTTGTGGATATGGGAGACGCAGTTAAAGCACGTTTGGCCGAGTTGGAAAGTCAGCGTCCATTGGGGATGGAGCTGAATGTGATTTCGATGCAGTCAGATTCTGTGCGCGCATCGGTAGCGAACTTTATCGACAACTTGATCGCTGCGGTTGGCATTGTATTCGTCGTGCTTCTACTGTTTATGGGGGTACGCTCGGGCGTCATTATCGGATTCGTTCTTCTACTAACGGTCGCAGGCACGCTATGCATCATGCTCATAGAAGATATTGCAATGCAGCGAATCTCTCTTGGGGCGTTGATAATTGCCTTGGGTATGCTGGTGGATAATGCGATTGTAGTGACCGACGGTATCTTAGTTCGTTTTCAACAAGATCCAGACGCCGATCGCAACGCTGTGGTGTCTGAAGTTGTTGATGCAACCAAGTGGCCTTTATTAGGGGGAACTGTCGTTGGTATCTGTGCATTCAGTGCGATTGGTTTATCGCCTTCGGACATGGGGGAATACGCAGGTTCTCTGTTTTGGGTGATCCTTTACTCAATGCTTCTTAGTTGGGTATTTGCAGTCACAGTAACGCCAATGCTGTGTCACGATTTCCTCAAAGTAAAAGCGGTAAATGCTGATAAGAAACCTAGTCGCATAGTGGCTAGTTACAAAGTACTGCTCGCATGGGTATTGAAATACCGCATCATCAGTTGTGCACTGTTGCTGGGAATGATGACAGCAGCGATTTGGGGGGTGAAGTTTGTGCCACCTGGCTTCATGCCAGAATCTCAACGCCCACAATTTGTTGTGGATGTTTACTTACCGCAAGGCTCTGATATCAAACGTACTGAAACTGTGGTCGCGAGTATTGAGCAAGATGTGAAAGCCAAAGAGGGAATTACGAACATCACCAGTTTTATTGGTGGTGGCGGCTTACGCTTTATGCTGACCTACGCGCCAGAAGCTCGTAACCCAAGTTACGGTCAACTGCTGATTGATATCGACGATTACACAAAGATCGCTCCGCTACTGGGTGAGCTACAAAGTGAGTTAGAAGCCAAATACCCAGATGCGTCAATCAAAGTGTGGAAGTTCATGCTTGGTCGAGGAGGCGGTAAGAAGGTTGAAGCCGGTTTCAAAGGCCCGGATAGCGCGGTGTTGCGCCAACTGGCAGAGCAAGCGAAAGCCATCATGCTGGCGGACAGTAACTTGATTGCGGTTCAGGATGATTGGCGTCAACAAGTCCCTGTGCTTCGCCCTGTCTATTCTGCAGAAGAAGCCCAGCGATATGGGCTGACTACGATGGAGATTAACCAAGCTATCGCGCAAACCTTAACGGGTCGGAATGTAGGTGTATATCGAGAGGGAGATGATTTGATCCCAATCGTTGTCCGCGCGCCGGAAAGTGAGCGAAGCCACCAACGCGCGATTGAAAATACAGAAGTTTTCAGTCCGACAGTGGGTGCTTATATTCCAGTAAGTCAACTCGTGAACTCTGTTGATATGGTATACCAAGACGCCATCTTGCGTCGAATTGATCGCATGCCGACGATTCTGGTGCAAGCGGATCCAGCGCCGGGTGTATTGACGGCAGACGCATTCAAGCAAGTTCGCAGTCAAATTGAAGCCATTGAGCTGCCAGCAGGGTATGAGCTGAAGTGGTATGGGGAATATAAAGCGTCGAAAGATGCCAACGAGGGACTTGTAATTTCAGCACCATACGGGTTTGCTGCGATGATTCTTTCGGTAATTTTTATGTTCAACGCACTGCGTCAGCCACTGGTGATTTGGCTAACGGCACCGCTAGCGGTTGTTGGTGTCACCGTGGGGCTTATCATCTTCCAAACACCGTTCGAGTTTATGGCCATTCTCGGCTTTTTAAGCTTGATTGGTATGATGGTGAAAAACGCGATTGTATTGGTTGACCAAGCGGATGTTGAAATTCGTGAAGGTAAATCGCCATATACTGCGATAATTGATGCAGCACTAAGCCGTGCCCGTCCGGTTTTACTGGGCGCATTCACGACAATCTTGGGTGTTGCCCCACTGCTGATTGATCCATTCTTTAAGAGTATGGCGGTGACCATTATGTTTGGTCTACTGTTTGCCACGATTCTTACTTTGGTCGTCATTCCGCTGTTTTACGCCATTTTCTTCCGCGTAAAAATAGAGGCGGCATAAACTACAGTGAAAACTCAAGAAGGAGCCATTTGGCTCCTTCTTTCTTTACGGGGGAGAGTATCTTTAAGTGAGTGGTGTATAAGCTTCGAAATATAACCGAAATAAGGTGTTGGACAGAAAGGTGTTTCAAGTTGCCTAGAGAGTGTCTGGAATTGGTAGAGAATTACCGCCTTTAGTAACTAAATTTCTACTACGCTCTACAACTGATAGTGATAGAATCTCCGCATCAGAATTATCGAGAAACTCTATGTTTATCCATCATGTTAACGGCATCGACTGGCTGGTGATTACAGCTTTTGAAGAACTGAAACCTATATTCATCGAAGACGCTGGTAAGATCCCCTCTTGCTTCTCTACTGACAGCGAATTGAGCCTGATTGATCAAGCTAAACGTGCTTATGGATATTTGCCTACACTCAGCGGCGTAATCACTGATACAGGCACTTTTCAAAGCCAGGATAACGAAGAAGATTTGAACCCACAGCTAGCGTGCCTAGTTGAGGGACGTGGTCGGGTGTTTATTTATCACGGCGGCTTTGTAGCTTTTGTGGATGATGATCAAACCTTTATTACTCGAATGGGATGAAAATTATTCGGTAACTTGAAATCGACGAGTTGGAATACCTAGCCCTTTACTCGCAAGCGTTTCGTTTATTAACAGAACGCGAGTTGAATGGATTCTGATTCTAGCTTCAATAAGAACAGCATAGCTGTGGCTGACTGGCGAGTCGTATCACTATCAAGAAATGGGGCAGAAACAACGTTATTTCTGCTCTATCACCTGGTCATGATTCTTTTTTCGCCATTGTTTCCATGGCAATGAAAGGACAGCAAAAATAGTAATGGCGTACAACATGGACCAGCCTAAGCAGATAAACACTGCGGTACATAAGAGTAGCGAAACTCCTGCGAGAAGTTTGCCTGCTCCTTGCAGTAATTTATATGCAGCGAGCATGGCAAGTAGATAAACCAAAACAAAAATTCCGTTGGCAAGCTTAAGGAAAAATTCCAGATCCAATCCAGAGAGTGAGCCCAATAGGCAAGATGCGAGCAAGATAGCGCCAACGATCATCGTGGCATTAGCAGGCACGCCACGAACCGATACGCGAGCAATGGCGCTTGCTGGTTTGTACTCCCTTGCCTGTGCCCATACCATACGAGCTAGGCTTTGGGTGTAGAGGTTGATGCTAGCAAAACATGCTGAGAAACCTATTAGACTAATTAGCCATTTGGCATGGTCACCAAAAAGATGCGCACTTAACCAAGGGATGGAAGCGCTGTCTAACTCGGTACTACCATATGCGCCAAACTTTAGGATCACCACTGAGCATGCCCAGTAGGTTGCGCCAGCGACAAAGCAGCCAACGATAATAGCAATAGGGAAGTCTCGTTGTGGATTCTTAAATTCTTCTCCCATGTGTGCAAAGGCTTCTATGCCGACAAAGCACCAGAACATTACCCCAAGAGCTGCGGCAATCGACCAAGTGGAATCCATAGTGATTGCAGGCATCGTAAGATCGGCAGTTCCAACATCGCCCTTCCATAAAAACGCGCCAACCAATGCAAAAATGCTCAATGCAATAATGGTTTGCAGACGTCCGGATGATTTAGTACCAAGCAAATTAACAAAAACTAAGAGAGCGACCGTAATAATTTGTGCGAAACGGTGGTTGCTGATTGCCTCTGGTAACAGTTGTTGCAAAAAGCCCGCAGCCAGAGCAACGGCGGCAGGAACACCGACAGGAATCACGCTAACGAATAACCACGCTACGCTGCTTTCCAATTTGGGACTAAAGGCTTTACGGACAAAAAAGGCAGTGCCTCCAGCGTTGGGGTAGCGCTTGCCAAGTTGTGCGAAAGTAAGCGCAATAGGGCAGATAGCCACGAACAATACAATCCAAGCCCACAGAGAAAAGTGCCCAGCAATGCCAGCTGCAATTGCCGGAATCATAAATAACCCCGTTCCCATTAACGTGGTGGAGAGTTGGCCAATGCCTGATATCAGAGTGATGTCTTTGTTGAGTTGTTCCATAACTGCCTCGAACTTCCATATGGTGCGAGTGACAAGCATAGCTAAATTCTGCACAACAATATGATGTTGTCGACCGTCAAAATGACGGTTGTTATGCTGACAACCTTCAAATTGTCGGTTTTCAATAAGTTGTAATGGAGTAGAATGGAAAAATTAAGGAAAGCTTGGTGAGTTTATGGACAAATTTGATCATCAAATCATAGATCTATTACGTCAAAATGCCCGTCTCTCAATTACAGAGATAGCGGAGCATGTGAGTTTGTCACGCTCGGCAGTCACGGCTCGAATAAAAAAGTTAGAAACCGATAAAGTCATCCTCGGTTATCACGCTGATATAGCGACATCGGAAGAATCGACGATTTGTGCGTATCTGGCGCTGAAATTTGATACATCTGCATCCAGCCACCATTGTGATGCTTACGCGAATGAGTTGTATAAAATCGATGGGGTCAAGTGGTGTCATGCCATTAGCGGTGAAACGGATATGATGCTGTTTGTTGAAGTGCCCAATATTGCCCGCCTTAATGAGATTCGAGATCATATTCAACGTTACCCAGAACTTCGTAATGTCATGACACATACTGTGCTGACTGAGTTTTTTAATACCACAGGGAGCAAGTTCGTAAAATGACAGAGAAAGAAATCGTCCTCAACTTCTGGAAAGCGATGGAGGGTAATGATTTCTTTGCGGCGGCGGAGTGCCTCACACCAGACTGTGAAGTGATTTGGCCGTTAACAAAAGAAGTGATTCGAGGCAGAAAGAACTTTGCGGAGCTCAATTCTGCATACCCCGCAGAAGGTGAGTGGACCTTCACCATTGAACGTATTTTGGCGGATGGCGAGCAAGTGGTTACCGATGTGGTGGTGAGTGATGGTGTTCGAACCGATCGAGCAATTACCTTCCACACTGTGCGTGAGGGGCTGATTTGCAAGCAAGTCGAATACTGGCCAGAAGAGTACGCTGCAGCACAGTGGCGTTCAAAGTGGGTCGAGCGTGCTGAATAATATCAACCTAAATTTATTACGTTCTTTGCATGTTTTACTCGAAGAGTGCCATGTAAGTAGAACGGCTGAGCGGTTGCACATTACGCAGTCGGCTGTCAGTCGCCAGTTGGCTCAGCTACGTGAATTGTGCGGCGATCCTTTATTGGTTCGACAGGGTAACCAACTCATTCCAACACCAAGAGCATTGCTTCTAAAAGAGAAGTTAGATGACTTATTAGCGGAATTCGATCACCTTCTCGATGACAAGCCTTTTGAACCTGAGGATTGGAAAGCGGAGTTAGTATTTGCATCAAGTGATTATGTCGCTCAATACGTCCTCCCTGACATTGCCTCTCATTTGAGTGGCTTTGCTCCTCAGTTAGATATGGCGTACCGACTGTGGCAGCCAGACTTTCTCGATAAGCTTCACGAGACTGGTATTCATATCGCGTCTTCCATGTATCCAGAGAAACCTCAAGGTGTATCCAGTGTGAAGATTGGTGAAGACTCATCAGTTTGTTTGATGAAAGCTTCTCATCCGTTAGCAAAGCAAGACAGTATCAGTGTTGAAGATTTAATTTCTTACTCCCACATTAAAGTTACAGGTGGTGGGGACAAAGATTCCTACACTGACTTAGCCTTAAGAGAGCTAGGGCATACACGTCATATTACGTTCAAAGTGCCTTTCTTCTCTGCTGCCATCAATCGCTTAGTTTCTAGTGAACATCTGATGGTGGTTCCAGAACATATTGCGGTCAATCTTGCGAAGCACTGGGACTTAGCCCATAAAGCACTGCCTCTCGAAACGCCTATTCATCAGTATTGGTTAATGTGGCATCCAAAATACGATACCGATCCAGCGCATAAATGGGTGCGCGAAGAGATTCGTTCAGTCATGCAGATTTCAGAGTATTCCATCCGATAATAAATGCCTTATTAGGTTATGATTTGAAATCATGGTTAGTATGAAAAACTTTGATTTCTAATTATACCTGTTCCGTTGATAGATTAGCGTCAAAGAGGGGAGATTCTTATGACACTAACAGTTTGGTTATCACTTTTTACCGTGTGTTTATTGGGGGCAATGTCGCCAGGTCCGAGTTTAGCGATTGTAGCTAAGCACTCGTTAGCTGGTGGCCGCATGAATGGTTTGGCAACCGCATGGGCGCACGCGTTTGGTATCGGTATTTATGCGTTCATTACCTTGATAGGTTTGGCAGTGGTACTTCAACAAAGCCCATTGCTATTTAAGACTATCAGTTTGGCAGGTGCTGCTTACTTGGCGTATCTCGGTTTTAATGCACTGCGCTCAAAAGGTGGTGTGGCAGCGAAGCTCGAATCCGGTGAAGAGACGACAGTTTTACAATCGGCGCGAGAAGGCTTTCTTATTTCGATTTTAAGCCCGAAAATTGCTTTGTTCTTTATCGCACTATTTAGCCAATTTGTGGCACTAGGAAATGATCTCAGTAATCAAATGATCATCGTGGCTACGCCATTTGTTGTCGATGGTCTGTGGTATACCTTTATCACGTTGGTATTATCCAACTCACGTGTCGTTGATCGTATTCGTTCAAAAGCGGTGCTGATTGACCGTCTGTCTGGCATCGTTTTAATGCTATTAGCAGTGCGAGTGGTTGTGACGATTTGACCAAGTCGAACGCATTATATAAAAAGCAGAAAGGCTACCGAGATGGTAGCCTTTTTTGTATATAGCAAAAAAACATCCTAGCTCTAAACGAGATAGGATGTCAGCAAGGAAGGTTACTCAGGAACATAGGGGGAGTGTGAAACCTTCAGAAGCGTTAACGACGAACTTCTTCAAACTCGCCTTCAATTGCGTCGGACTTACCCGTATTGAATTCATACTCTTCATGCATTTCTTGTTGCATTTGCTTCACGCGTTTTTCAATACGTTTACCAGTAATCAGTGCTGCGATGGTCAATGGAATCGCCATGATTAGGCTAAATACCAAAGTAAAAAAGCCAGTAATCAGTGCTAGTGCAGTAACGATAATTCGATTCATAATCATGACCTCTCTTTCAATCTATGGGTTCATATTAGTAATCTGAACATGAACGAAACATGAATATACCCAAATAACCTCAAAATTCTAGTTTCAGCAAGATTGTCTTGGTTCGTAGACGCGGCGACGATTTGAAGTTCTAGTGATTCTAAATCGAGAATCGTCAACAAAGTATTCGAGCCAAGACAACTTGCCCTAGGGAGCGTGTTACTAACGCCATTTCTTTGATAAATCCCTCGGCAATAGTGAACTATTACGCAAGCGATTTATCTTTGAACTAGCGCTAGTAACAACGCTCTGAATTCTGAATATTGAGGTCATTTGGGTATCTAACGTTCAATTTCGCATCGATTTGTCTGAGGAATGTCAAACCGCCCAAAAAAGAAAAAACGCCTGAGGGTCATCAGGCGTATAAACGGGGGATAATAGTTATTATTGTTTGACAACAAATGAGGTGATAGATCGCTACACATTGTGGTTAACGTTGTGGAGCAAAGTTGACCTTATTGAGGGAAAGTCTGGTAACGAACACCCATCATTTGTTCCATACAGTGCACGACTTGGCAGCTGTAACCGAATTCGTTGTCGTACCATATGTACAGTACGCAACGCTTGTCTTGTGCGATAGTTGCTTGACCGTCAACTACGCCAGCATGACGAGAACCTACCAAATCACTAGACACAACTTCCGTTGAGTCTGTGTAGTCGATTTGAGCGGATAGCTCTGAATTGAGCGCCATGCCTCGTAAGTACTCATTCAATGAATCACGATCGACATCTTCACCGAGGTTTAGGTTGGCAACTGCCATTGAAACGTTAGGTGTTGGGACACGAATAGCATTACCCGTTAGCTTACCAGCTAGCTCTGGTAGGGCTTTTGCTACTGCCTTCGCCGCACCTGTTGAGGTCAGAACCATGTTTAGAGATGCACTACGACCACGACGATCTCCAGAGTGGAAGTTGTCAATTAGGTTTTGGTCGTTAGTGTAAGAGTGAACCGTTTCAATGTGACCAGAAAGCACGCCGTACTTATCGTTTAGCGCTTTAAGCACAGGTGTGATTGCGTTGGTCGTACAGCTTGCTGCTGAGATGATAGTGTCATCTTGCTTAATTACGGACTCGTTTACACCAAATACCACGTTCTTGATGTCACCTTTTCCTGGGGCGGTAAGCAGTACTTTCTCAGCACCTGTACATGCTAGGTGCTGGCTTAGGCCTTCTGCATCACGCCAAACACCAGTGTTATCAACCACAAGTGCATTGTGAATGCCGTAAGTTGAATAGTCGACATCGCTTGGTTGGTTAGCGTAAATAATTTGGATGTAGTTGCCGTTTACAATCAGAGCCTTACGCTCTTCATCTACCACAATGCTACCGTTGAATTGACCATGAACAGAATCACGTCTTAGTAAGCTAGCACGTTTTTCCAAATCGCCTTTTTTACCACCTCGAACAACGATTGCACGTAAGCGCAGCGGGTAGCCAGGGCCACTTTTCTCGATTAAAAGACGGGTTAGTAGACGACCAATTCGCCCAAAACCGTAAAGCACGACGTCACGGGCCTCGAGGGATGAATCTGCATCACGTGCGCCGTTTAGCGCCGTTTGAAGAAAATCTTCAAGTGCGGACGCATCATCATGATCTCGCCAGTACATATTTGCTAATTGACCTACATCCACACGACAAGACGAAATGCTCATTTCGCAAAGCGCTTGGATAATCGGCATGGTTTGTTCTAGAGAGAGGGGAGAACCAGTGTAACGGCGGGCAATTCGGTGAGTTTTGAGAATGTCGATGGTGGTTGCATTGATCAGTGTTTTACCGAAGAGGACGACTTCAATGCCTTTTTGACGATATAGCTTACCGATAAGAGGGGAAATAGATTCGGCAATCGTTTGGCTTGTTTGCCAGTCTTGGAGATATTTCTCTGGACTCATTGTTGTTTTGGACCTTTCACGTTTTGGGGCTGACTTTACTCTCTTCTGTTACCTCACCGGTAAAGTGTGAGAGTTTGTTATGTAATGTGGTTGTAATAATTTTGTGTGCGAATTGTACGGTGTGACCTCTTATTCTGCTAGGAAAAATAATATGAGATAAATCACCGCATTCTTAGGTATTTACTGTTGAATGTAGGGTGATTTGTATAGCAATTAGTGATATTGACTTTAGTAAAATTAGATACTTAATTCGTGATGATAACGATCTAAGTCTTATTTGAACTGATGGATGCAATTTCCCGTTTCAGTAAAAAGGAGATGCGAATCTGTTTGTAAACAAAAATAGTAATCATAAGTCGGGCTTAACAAAGAAATTCCTAGAGAGTCTTAAGTACAAGTCGCTCAGGGCATCAAGTAGGAAAATAGGTTTTCAAAAATTTGTGTTAAGTCACACAAATCTGCACCACACCAGATTTCTTGAGAGAGTGGGCTTTTAGGTGTTTCAAAACAAAGAATTTACTCTAGATTGACTCGACCAAAACGACGACAGTATGAAACTGGACTAGTATTTTAGAACGTCAGTTTTTTTTCGGTTCGCAAAGCCAAATGATAACGAAATTATCAATAAAGAGTCGTTTAGCTTTACTAACAATGATGCCTATCGTGGTTATCACATGGTTCGCATTGCTCCAGTTTTCACATACGACACAGCAGGTGGAAAGACTGAACCTAACAGTCAACAATATTCATACGTTAAAGACTATCTCGGATGCGGCCAACTTTGTATATCGCTCTGTGCGAGAGCGACAACATCAAAAAACAGATGTGCTTTCTGTTGAGTTGGAGCTACATCAGCAAGAAGTTCAGCAGTTTTATAACCAGTTTGCTCGTAACCCAAATACACGTGATTTTGCTTTAGAGTGGAAAGAAGAAGCGCTCAATGTGTTTTCATCTCCGCTGGATGAAGTCGTTGAATCGGGTGATATTGCCTATCAAATGATGGCATTAATGCTCAAGTCGGTGAATCGGGAATACCACCAATTAGAAAGCGATGATTCTCAATGGACTCAAGACATCATAGCCCATTTGGCTGAGCTGTCTTTCTGGACGCAAAAAGAAGCATGGCTAACCTATACCCTTGCAATCAGCGGTTACACACAACCGAACAGGGACACTCTTATCAAGGTGGTCGATAAACAGCAAGAAAGTCTAGATAGCTTTTTGCTTTTAGGGGCGGATAGCCAGCAAGTTTTCAAGTTACTCGATTTTTTTCAATCAACTCGCTACCGGCAGAATGTACAGAGTCGTTCTCAGTTGATTGACGGTAAAATGTCTCAAGTCGAACTTCAGTTCTATCTTGTGGATTTAGATTACCGGCTGCAACGGCTACTTCTGTTGATCAAAGGTTTTTCTATTCAAGCGGAAGAGCGTTTGATGTCTGCAGTAGAGTATGAAAAAAGAGAGCTTGTGATCATCAATGTTACTGTCTTGTTGGTGGTGACCTTACTATGCTTTTTGGGAGGAACAACTTGGTTTCGCGTCCATTCAAAGCTGGGGGCAATACTTCATGCTCTTCGTGGGAGGGATGAAAGAGGCAGCAGTGCAAAAATCACGGTAGACGGTAATGATGAGTTTACCGAGTTTGCACGGCAGTTGAATAACATCATTGAAGAGCAAAGTTTGAAAACAGATGAGCTGGTTAAAACTCGCGAGTCAGCTATTGCAGCGAATCGAGCAAAATCTGTTTTTCTTGCCAATATGTCCCATGAAATCAGAACCCCACTTAATGGCATTATTGGGATGACAGAGATCCTTTCGCACAGTGAGTTAGACAGTCACCAGCAAGAGATCCTAGAAAACATTGATACTTCATCGCATTCATTACTGATTCTACTCAATGATATTTTAGATCTCTCAAAAATTGAATCCGGTAACCTCAACCTTTCACTGACAGAAGCTGATATTCGAGAGGTTATTTACCAGTCATTGATTCTGTTCCATTCAAAAGCGACCAGCAAGAATATTGAGCTTCACGTTAACCTTGATGAAAGTATCCCGGCTTTGGTGAAAGCAGACGATCATCGAATCAAACAAATCATTACCAATTTACTTAGTAATGCGATCAAGTTTACGGACGATGGGTATATATCTGTAGATGTTGGATATCAGCGAAAGAGTGCTTCTAAAGGGGAGTTACATTTTAAAGTCACTGATACTGGCATCGGTATTGATGAAAGTCAATTGAGCAACATATTTAAACCTTTCACCCAAGAAGATGACAGTATTACTCGTCAATTCGGAGGGACTGGATTGGGTCTAGCTATATGTCGTCAGCTTGTCTCAATGATGGGGGGAGAGCTTAAAGCTCAATCTAGTAAAGGGTATGGCAGTAGTTTTGAATTTTCTGTTGAGGTTGAAATAGTAAGCCGCCAGCTCTGGCGCTCACAAGTCGTAAAGCGTGGTCTACTCATTTCTGACAATTATCGCTACTCGCCTCAGCTTGAACGAGAATGTCGATTAGCAGGCATTGAACTAAAGGGTGTTGATGATGCAAAAGGTGCTTGCGACTTAAAGGATGATTTCGACGTCGTATTTTATTGCTACAGCCTACACCAAAACATCAATAAAGATCTTGAACAGTTGGAGGCTCGTTTTCCACTCGAAAAGGTTGTTGTTTGTCAGCATCATTTGTTTTCCACACATATCAGTTTAGATCGAGTACATGCCCTGCTAACTCAACCGTTTTTAGGAAAGCGTTTCCAGGCAGCAATCTCTGAGTTGGCGGAAATCCAACTGAGAAAATCTCAATCTCTTGCAGAAATAGCGGTAAACGCACAGCCTTTGGATCAGTATGTTGCTGGTAAACATAAACGAATTCTCATCGCCGAAGATAACTTAATGAATCAGAAAATCGCGAGCTTTTTCCTAGAAAAGGCGGGATATGACTATCTTATCACGAGTAATGGCAAAGAAGCCTTGGATGCGATCACTCAAGGTGGAGAATTTGATGCAATATTGATGGACTGCATGATGCCTGTGATGGATGGCTTGACCGCAACGGAAGAGATTCGCCGTTGGGAAGATAAAACGAAAAAACACAAAACCACAATCATTGCGCTTACTGCGAGTGTCTTGGAAGAGGACATACAAAAGTGTTTTTCAGCTGGAATGGACGCTTACCTACCAAAACCTTATAAATCGCATCAGTTATTTGAGTTGTTTAAAGAGCTAAAGCTTGCTTAAATCGCCCCTAAAAGCCGGACTCTCTCCGGCTTTAGAACGATAAAGGAAAGGAAGTAACATGTTCAAACTTGCTGTGATTGGGACAAACTGGATCTCTCAACAATTTGTTGAAGCGGCGATTCAGACTAAAGAATTTTGTCTACAAGCGGTTTATTCACGTGATGTCGTGAAAGCGCGTGAATTTGGCGCACCTTACAATGCGGTATCTTACTACGATAGCCTTGATGATTTAGGGGCAGACTCAGACGTTGATGCAGTGTATATCGCAAGCCCTAACTCGCTGCATGCGCCACAGGCTATTAAAATGCTCGAATATGGCAAGCACGTTATCTGTGAAAAACCGATGGCGTCAAATGTTCTTCTGGCTCAAGCCATGTTTAAAGCAGCGGAAGAGAATAATGTCGTGTTGTTTGAGGCTTTCATGTCGCCCTACACGCCAAACTTCCAAGTGTTGAAAGAGAGCCTATTGACGATTGCTCCTCTTCGCCATGCAACGATTAGCTACTGCCAGTACTCTTCTCGTTATCAGAAATACCTGAACGGTGAGAACCCAAATACCTTCAATCCAGAGTTTTCCAATGGCTCTATCATGGACATTGGCTACTACTGTGTGGGTTCTGCTGTTGAGCTGTTTGGTGAACCTAACAGCGTACAAGCAAGTGCTCATCTTTTGCCTTCTGGTGTTGATGGTTGTGGCAGCGTGACTCTGGTTTACGATGGCTTCAACGTGAATTTATTGCATTCGAAGGTGAGCGATTCACTCATCCCAAGTGAATTTCAAGGTGAACAGGGCAGCGTGCTGGTGGACATGATCGCTACAGGGCGTGGTGTAGAACGTATTTTGCGAGGGCAGGACAAAGAAGTGCTGACGTTACCTCAAGAAGAGAACCATATGTTCTATGAAGCGCAGGCGTTTGCGAAACAACTTAAAATGGGTGTGATTGATCAGCAAATGAAGCAGCGCTCATTGTCCGTCGCAAAAGTGTTGACCGAAGTAAGAAGACAAACTGGCGTGGTTTTCCCTGCTGACGAGATGTCTTTATCTCGCTAACTTGATCTCTTAACTTTAGAAACGACAAAGCCCTCACAACGAGGGCTTTGTTATATGTGTTTTTTTAAGCTGTTACTGGAGCGGAAGCTAGCTTACGAATCGTTTTTTGATAAGTCATATAAGCCGAGAACCCAGCCATCAGATTACCAATACTGGCACCAATCAGTAGCCCTTGAATGCCACCCATCTGAGCACCGACCCATAAACAAGGTAAAAAGAACAAGAACAGGCGCAAGGCAGAGATTGTCAGTGCGGTATAAGATTTTCCTAACGCGTTACAAATTGACACCATCAGCATACACACCCCAAGCGAACCCAAACTGATTGGGACGATCATTAAGTGCATGCGCAAGACTTGTTCTACTTGTGTATCGCTTGTCATAAGTAAGGCGAGCGGATTAGCGGCGGCAAACGTCAATAGTGCAATCAATAGCTGGAAACCAAGGATGAACTTAACGGCAATAGATACTAGCGCACGAATATCGGTGTAGTTTTTCGCTCCTAATAAACGTCCGACCATAGGGGGCATCGACATGGTCAACGCCAATACCGATACAATGGCAAAAAACTCATAGCGCGAGCCCAAAGCCCAAGAGGCAACCGCAGCTGTACCAAAGCCAGCAAGCAGCTTGGTTGCTAACATAGAGGATAGCGGTGGCAGTAATTGGCTTATCATCGCAGGCCCCATAATGTTGCCAATCGATGTCACGCTCTTGAGTACATTTAAGTCTTGCCATTGGAATGTGGCCCAGTGGTTCTTCTGCACGCGAGGTGCGACAACCAAGATACCGAAGCTGAAAGCGATAATGGTCGCAATTGCAGCCCCATTAATGCCCAAATCAAAAGTGAAAATAAACAGTGGATCGAGTACCAAGTTCACGCCGCTGGTGACCATCATCATAGTGCCGGGCAGCATAGTGTTACCGTTCGCGCGACAGATACTATAGTAGAAGTACAGCACGGCACCTACCCATGAGCTTATTAGCCACCAAGGCCAATAGCTGTCGATGATTGGCATGACACTCTCTGGTGCACTAAGTAAAGAAAGAATAGGGTAGCGCAGAAACCAAATAAGCAGACCAAAGATGGCTACGCCAACGGAGCCGATCATTAGCACCAAGCCACCCAACTGTTTCGCGTATCGGGTATCGTTTGCACCCAGCGCTTTGGAGATGACTGCAGTAGTGGCGATACCCAAGCCAACTTGGATACCAATGATCACCATCTGCAGTGGCAGCGTAAAGCCTTGTGCAGCAAGAGGCAGGATACCGAGTTGGCCAATGAAAGCACTATCGACAAGCTGGAAGCTCATCAGCGACAGCACACCAAACAGCATTGGCCATGTCATAGTAAACAGCTGTTTTGCCAGCGTTGGTTGTGCGTTAGAAGAGTTCGAAGGCATAGGAATGTTGCGTGTTTTGGGAACAAAAGTTGATTTTATTGTACACACTGTACAACAAAGTGACAAAAAGAAACCCCGAGCAAGGTGTCCCTGCTCGGGGTTGGAAAACTGAACTAGTTGCGCTTATTTTTTGCCGCTAGTTTGCTTGTCTTCTTCAGTCAGTTCGCGAATACGACGGCTGATATCACGGCGAGCTTTAGAGATCTCTGCACTCTTGATGATGTGATCGTCAACGCGGTCTTCGTAGTCTGCTTTCATGTTTTTGATGATTGCAACGATTTCGTCGTGAGACATTTCTGGTTTGATGTAGTCTAGTAGGTTTTCTAGTAGGTCTACACGTTTACGGTTGTCACGAACTTTCTTTTCGTTATCAAGCAGCTCACGTTTTAGTTTGTTTTTACGACGAGCTTGGTTCACGATTTCAAATACGCTACTCATGGTTCCCTTTCCTAATTTATGAATATCTGATTCGATTAAAGCACAACATCCCGTGGCATAACAGTCTTAAGATCAAACGCCACGTTGACTTGAACATTTATTCATCAATTCTGATGTGGCTTTAACAAACACGGCGAAAAAGCACGATTGTTGTTCACTTGAGCAGTGAGATGCGTTGTCATAGTGAAGTTCTGGTTATATCATCTGTGTTAATTACTACAAATAATGAAGCTCGAAATGAACTCTGGGACTATTGCGGAGCCGGCTGAAAGCCAAGACCTTGAAACAAAGGATGAATCTTTGGCTGAGAAACTAAAAGCGGCGTACGTAGACGCAAGAACACAACTCGAAATCACCGAAGTCGAACTTAATCGGTCGAAAATAATGGTGGTGGATGAGAATGGAAAAATGACCAAAGTGTCGATTTTATCAGAGCATTGAGACCTAACCCGATTCGCAAAGGGTGTCAGGTCCATGCACTATGCTTTAGCCTGAGACCCAAATTCAAATGCAAAAATAATAAGGAAATGCATTATGAAAGTTGAGCTAACGGCAATTGAAGCACGAGTAATTGGCTGCTTAATCGAAAAAGAAGTCACCACCCCCGACCAATACCCTCTAAGCCTTAACGCGCTGACTAACGCATGTAATCAAAAAAGCAACCGCGAGCCTGTCATGTCATTGTCTGAAGCAGACGTGTTAGACGCGGTTGATGCACTCATCGAACGTCGTCTTGTCAGCGATGAAAGTGCCTTCAACAGCCGCGTAAGCAAATACCAACACCGATTCTGCAACACTGAGTTTGGCGACTTGAAGTTAACGGAACAAGAGAAGGGCATCGTATGTTGTATGCTGCTTCGTGGCGCACAAACGCCGGGTGAAATTCGTACGCGCACTAACCGCTTAGCGGCATTCAATGATGTGAAAGAAGTTGAAAATGTGCTCGAACACCTTGCTAGTGAAGAAAAGGGTCCGTTAGTCGTCAAATTGCCTCGTGAAGCTGGCAAGCGAGAATCACGTTATATGCACCTATTCTGCGGAGAGGTGGATATTAGTGAATTGGCTGTGGCAAGTGCTGCACCATCTTCTGCGGGTTCAGAGCGCATCACCCAACTAGAGCAAGAAGTGGCAGAACTTCGAGCAGAACTTGCAGCCTTAAAAGAACAGGTCGAATCACTACTTTCATGAGTGACACCGCTAAGCAGAGTTGGAGCGTCTATTTGATTCGGAATAATCGCAATGCCTTATATTGTGGTGTTACCAATGATATTGAACGACGCTTTAACCAGCATCAAAGTGGCAAAGGAGCCAAAGCTTTAAAAGGGAAAGGGCCTTTGGTGTTGGAATGGTCAAAAAGCTTTGAGTCAAAAATATACGCAATGAAAGTCGAATATTTCATAAAGCAGTTACCTAAAAACAAGAAAGAAAAAATCGTGATAGGGGACGCGACTCTCAGTTGTGATGACTTAGGTGTACATTACCTTACTTAGCTAACAAAACCGCCTTATACGGCGGTTTTTTCTTGTTTGTAGGTACCAATTTATTGGACTCTAGCTCATAATAGAAACCAAATTCCTCACAAAAATTTATCAAATATAAGTATGGAATTTGTCTTGCGTTATATGGATACAGCGTACTTTCGAAATGGAATGCTTGGCTAGGTACTAAGAATTAAGCCCCACAATGATGGCGGCAAAATAACAAGAGCATAGAATGAAAAAAGCGCTTATATTTTCGCTATTCTCCTTAATTGGTGTTTCTTCAAACGCCTACTCAACCCAGGTACTAGACGGGTACTGGGCATATCAGGAGTATTTAGAACAATATCCAAACCAGCGAGCTCTCACTGAAAAGTTGGGGGATGCTGTTAGAAATTATCCGGTTCCGCTCAAAACAGAGCAACGACACCCTCTCAAAATATCGGTTGTTTATCCTGGGCAACAAGTCTCTGATTACTGGGTGAGAAATATTGAAGCTTTTGAGAAAAGGCTAGATAAGCTGAAGATTAGCTACCAGATTAACCAGGTTTTTACGCGGCCAAATGCTGATATCAAGCAGCAAAGCATGTCATTAATGGAAGCTCTCAAGAGTAAATCTGACTATTTGATTTTTACGCTTGATACGACTCGCCATCGTAAATTTATTGAGCATGTTCTAGACTCATCAGAAACCAAACTCATTTTGCAGAACATCACCACACCAGTGAGAGAGTGGGAGAAAAGGCAGCCATTTCTCTATGTTGGTTTTGATCATGCTGAAGGGAGTCGTGCACTAGCCAAAGAGTTTGGAAAACGATTCCAAAAAGAGAGTAAATTCAGTGTGTTGTATTTCTCTGAGGGATACATTAGTGATGTCCGAGGGGATACGTTTATTGAGCAGGTTACTCGTGACAATGGTTTTGCCCTGGAGTCGGCCTTCTATACAAAAGCGACAAAATCTTCCGGGTATCAAGCAGCTAAACTGAGCTTAGAAAAGTACCCTGATATTGACTTTATGTATGCCTGCTCAACCGACGTGGCACTTGGTGCAGCTGAAGCGTTAGATGATCTTGGTCGCGATGATATTATGATTAATGGTTGGGGTGGCGGCTCGGCGGAGCTTAATGCTATTCAACGTGGTCAGCTTGATTTTACTGTTATGCGAATGAATGATGATACAGGTATTGCAATGGCTGAAGCGATAAAGTGGGATTTAGAAGGACAGTCTGTACCAACCGTATTTTCTGGTGATTTTGAGGTGGTGACTAAGTCAGACGCACCTGAACGAATTGAACAACTCAAGAAACGCGCATTTAGATACTCAGATAATTGATGTCAGCTCAGTTAAACTCAACCAAGCGTCGCTCTCTGGCGACGCTGATAACCCGCATAATTGTCGTCGTTCTAGCGCCGATTATCTTTGGTATTTTCGTCCAGAGCTATTACTTCTCCAAACAAATTATTTGGCAGGAGGTCGATCGCAACAAACAGCAAACCTCTTCGTTGATCCATAATATCTTTGATAACCATTTTGCGGCGATTCAAATTCACCACGACAGCAATTCCAAAAGTGAACCCATTCGCGATTTCTATTCCGATAGAAATGCTGAAATGCTCAATTACTTTTATTTGGGCATTGATCAAAGTGACCCTTCACATACCCCAGAGTTTCGATTCCTAACTGATCACCACGGTATTATTTGGGATGATGGTAATGCTCACTTTTATGGTGTGAATGACATTATCTTAGAGAAGATGTCGAAGAAAATATCTTTTAGCAGTAACTGGTACTATATGAATGTACGTACGCTGATGGGGCAGCGGCATATGCTGCTAAGGCGTGTACCAGTGATCAATACGTCCACTGGTGAAGTCTTAGGCTACTCATTTATTTCGATTGTTCTAGATAATAACTTTTCATTGATGGAAAAACTGAAAAGTGAGAGCAATGTAGATAACGTCCTTTTGATTGCAAATAATGAAATGCTTGCGAACTCTTTTGATGATGAAGAGGACTACTCAGCGGCAGATATTATTGCGCGTCGTGGATCGACAAAAAGGCTAGATAAACTGCTGGTTATTGAAACGCCAATCATGGTGAATGCTTCGATGACTGAGCTATGTTTACTGTCGGTTCAAGACAACCAAGGCGTTGTATCTCTACAAATTCAACATGTTCTGGCAATGCTAGCATCCATCATTGGTTTGCTGATGATCGCATTGATGGCAAAAGAGTGGATGGAAAGCAAGGTTGCAGCTGCGCTCGATACGCTAATGTCCTATACAAAATCAGCCAGCGACGAGGACCGGTTTAAACGATTCGTTGGTTCAGATATCGAAGAGTTCAACCATATCGGCTCAACTTTAGAAAGTACGTTTGAAGAGCTGGATTCGCAGAAAAAGTCATTCCGAGATCTGTTTAACTTTGCATTATCACCGATTATGGTTTGGTCTGAGAGTGCAGTGTTGATTCAAATGAACCCTGCAGCAAAGCGCGAGCTTGTGATTGGTCAAGGCAATACTAGTCTTGAGGCCATGCACCCAGTATTCCAAAAGTTTAAAGAGAAATTGACACCTCACTTAAAGATGTCGGCGCAAGGCGCTACGTTGACGGGGGTTAATGTACCAATCGATGGCAAGGTATTTCGCTGGAATTTATCACCAATTCGTGTTGATGGAGGGATCAGTGGAATCATCGTTCAGGGACAAGATATTACAACTCTGATTGAAGCTGAGAAACAAAGCACCTTAGCTCGACGAGAAGCAGAAAAATCTGCCCAAGCCAGAGCCGATTTCTTGGCGAAAATGAGCCATGAAATCCGCACGCCCATCAATGGGATCTTAGGTGTCGCTCAATTGCTTAAAGATTCTGTTGAACATGATGAACAACGTAAACAAGTCGATGTGTTGTGTAACAGCGGAGAGCATCTACTCGCGGTGCTGAATGATATTTTGGATTTTTCCAAGATAGAACAAGGCAAATTTAATATTCAAAAACATCAGTTTTTGTTTGCCGATACCATGCGCACTATCGCTAATATCTACGGCCCTATCTGCCGAAAAAAAGGTGTTGAACTGATTATTGATAATGAGGTTGAAGAAAACACTGAGATATTTACGGATCAAGTTCGACTTAACCAAGTGCTCTTCAACCTTGTTAGTAATGCGGTGAAATTTACCCCTGCGGGTAGCATCCAGATTATCTCAGCACTTGAGCATTTCCATGGTCACGATAGCAGTGTGCTCGTGATAAAAGTTGAAGACACAGGGATCGGGATTGATTCAAATAAACTAGACCAAATGTTTGAGCCGTTTATTCAAGAAGAGGCAACAACAACACGTGAATACGGTGGTAGTGGGCTAGGTTTAACCATTGTTAAAAACTTAGTTGAAATGCTTGAGGGTGATATTCAAGTTAGGAGTGATAAAGGTAAAGGGACACTTTTTGTTATTACCATCCCGGTGCAAGACCGACTGCGACAAGTCGAGGAATTAACACAAACACTAAGGCTTCCAGCAGAAAAGCTGTTTAGCGATGCGTTAAGAGTGTTGCTGGTGGAAGATAACCATACTAATGCCTTTATTCTTCAGGCTTTTTGCAAGAAATATCAGATGGAAGTTGATTGGGCAAAAGACGGAATTGAGGCGATTGAGAAGGTAAAACAGCATCGCTATGATTTGATTCTAATGGATAATCAACTACCGCATTTAGGTGGTATTGAGACAACCAAAACCATTCGAGACGTCCTTAAGATTGCAACACCAATTTATGCTTGTACCGCAGATACGATGAAAGAAACAAGTGAAGCATTTATGGCAGCAGGCGCAGACTATGTTTTGCTTAAGCCAATTAAAGAAAAGGCGCTGCATGCTGCATTTACGGACTTCAAGAATCGATTTATCGAGGAAGAGGCGTAGGATAGGTATACCCAAGTAACCGCAAGATGCTTGGTTCATCGAGAATGACTTGGGTATAAATCGTTATGATTGGATTGCTGGCTTCATGATTCGAATCATAACGATGACATTGTTTGTCTTTACAAATTACCTGATGCAAATGAATATTCCAAAAGCTGAACTTTAAGCTCATTGCTCAGTGTTACTTCTGAAGTGAACTTAATACCAATCATCCACCCCTTATGCAGTTTTTTGATATTGGCTATGGAACAAGGGTGCTCTGCTTCAAGGTATTCATCAAGCGGTGATGAAATAGATACTACATCGCCCACCTCAAACTCAGGCTCAACAAGGCTAGTAAACCCACATCCTGAAATTGAAAAATCGACCAACGTTCCCTCATACACGTCATTTTCATGTTTCAGCGTACAGTCTAGCTCTATTTTATAGCGCTCATGTTCTCTAACAGGCTTTGAAACAAAAGACGCTGGAATTCTTAAAAAGAGAAGAGGAGATGGCCTTTGTTGTACAAATAACGCCGTCGTCTTGAAAGCAATAACATGCCCTAAATCGGTTTTTGAAATACCTCGAATTACTACATCAATATTGTCGAGTTTTCGTAGTGCTTGCTCTTCAATAAGTCGAATCGGGACATCCAAGAGTAAAAAAGCACCTTCTTTTAAGCCGATGAAGGTTGCTGGGTAGGTGTACTTCTCAATTGGCCCAAATTCTAATGTGACGGAGAGTTTGATTCCACCTATTAGGAACTTGTTCAGGTCTTCCTTAGTGTGAGTCGATGGCATAATTATGGCTGTTTTGTCTTTGATAAATAAAGATTACTTAAAGCTTGGTTCTTTTCAAGCGCAACACTATCAGCGATGCGCTTTGTTTCGTGGCCAAATCTCATTTTGTGCAAGATATCACGGATGGTTGGCTTACTAAGGCGCTCGTTTTGAGCTTGAAAATTGCGGTGGCCGATAAGTGTCTTGGTGGTGTTTTTTCATCAAGACATTGCTCGCGACAATACTACCGATAGTGACAAATGCTAATGCACTTATGGTCACTATATCAGGCTTTTCTGATAGCAAAGGTATGGCAAGTAGAGTGGCTAAAGCCGGAGTTAGTGAACCTAAAGCAGCGCTAGCTTCCGCCCCAATTTTTTTAACGGCATAGAGAAAAGTGAATGAAGCAACGAGCCCGGCACCGATGCCTTGCAACATCAGTTGCCACACTACGTCGCGCCAAGGCCATTGCGTCATAGGGGTTTTCATCAAGTAACTTTCTAGCCACCCGCAGGTGATTGCCAAGCTTAATAGAACGAGAGAAGAAATAGAGACAAATCCAGCGCAGGCATAAGCGTTAAGGTTACTGACTCTAGCGCTAATTGTAAAACCGGCCCACATAAGGCTACCTAGCAAGAACAGGGTATGGCCCTTGAGTTGCTGCCAGTTGTACTCGTCGCCAATGTTAGACATCAAAAAAAGTATCACTCCGAATAAAACTGCGCAGAGCCCTAGAACGCGATGATTGGATAATGGTTGCTTATAAAACAAGACCGCGATTGCAGAGACAAACATGGGTAGAGTACCCGGAATTAGTGCGCTTCCGTGTGAAACGGGTGCAAACTGCATTGCTGTTCCTGCAACTATTAGGTAAGGCAGCCCACTACCAATAATAAGACCGGCTTTATATCGCTTTGGTACGGCGCTGATCGAAGGTAAATGCTTCACAACAAATGGTATGAGGATCAAGCTAGGAATAATGAATCTAGTGATGGCGATATCTGCAGGCTCAAGCTGTGAATGTACGCCAAATTTCAAAGAGATGAAAAAACTAGCCCAGACTAGGAGCGTTGCAAACATAGCGCAATAACCAAGCATCATGGTAGAAATCCGTTAATGTAAATGAATTGTAATTATTACGTGTGTTGAGGGACGAATGGTGGCAAACTTGAGCGTGTTTTAAGTGTTGGTTGGTTGCTTTTGCTAATGTTTGACACATTTTTGGTGTATATCGTCAAGGAGGGCTCTTTGGATAGGATCGATAAAAAGCTGTTATCACTGGTACAGCAAGATGCGCGGCTAACCACGGGAGAGCTGGCTGATATGGTTGGGCTTTCGGCATCACCTTGTGCAAGGCGGCTGAAGCGCCTCGAGCAACAAGGGTATATTAGCGGCTATTATGCGATGCTTGAGCGAGAAAAAGTGGGCATTGCAATGACTGTTTTTGTAGAAGTTAGCTTAAATAACCATCAGGCGCATTCGATAGACGAATTTGAGGTAGCGATACTTTCAATGCAAGAGGTAATATCTTGTCACGTAGTCTCTGGCGCTTATGACTATTTGCTAGAGGTCGTCAGTCAAGATTTAAAAAACTACGAAGTATTTACTCGAAAACTTCAGCGGTTAGAGAATGTAAAAGATATTCATACACATCTTGCCATCCGCCAAGTAAAGGGGAGTGGGGAATTACCTATCTTTCTCTAAGCTCTGCCATTTGATAAAACATCATAGCCTTTTGCCCTCGGAACGACTGACCAGGAACTAGTGTGAAATTTATAGATAAACTTAGGATCTCTCATTACCATCATAAACGTGAGAAGCAGTTTGATGGTGAGCACTCTCAGATTTTGGGGTGGCAGGATTTAAATAGTCAGATATCTAGATTTGAAGCATTATGTGGTGGCTTTTGCTTCCGCGACCGCTCCATTTTAGATGTTGGATGTGGATACGGTGATTTACTCGCATACTTGGAATCTACAGAGCGCTTTCCTAGAGCTTATACTGGCGTTGATTTGAAGCGAAGTTTTGTGTCTGCGGCTAAGAAGAGGGAGTTTTTTACAAAATCTACCTTCTTAAAAGGAGACTTCAGCAAGATGATCCTCAGAAAATATGATTTTGTGTTTGCCTCGGGCTCTTTGAACTATCAAACGAGTAATGCGAATCACACCGTAGATATGATCAGTAAAATGTATGATTTAGCGAATGTTGCGTGTGTTTTCAATTTGCTCGATCAAGAGAAACTACCTGCGATGAGGCTATTGGCATCACATAATAAAGAGGGCGTACTTCGGTATTGTAGACTCTTATGTCCGGAGAGTTATTTGATAGAGGGGTATTCTGATCATGATTTTACAGTGGTTATGCTCAAAAAAGCGGAGTCAGTTTCCTAACTCCGCCTAAGAACTTTTAAGCCTTATTGGTTCTTATATTGTGATATCTCACAATCACCAGTCATTCTGTCTACCTTGAATGAAAATGCAGCTGAATGGTATTCCCTACCGTCACTCCAAATTGTTTCTCCAAAGATTTTACACAAGTCCAAATCATTGATTGAACCGAATTGTTTAACGTGCCTAACTACTGACAAAAACTTGGCTTTAGTAGCATTAGGACAATCCATGTTACTCAAACGATTGATAATCATATGGTTTGCATTATCTCCAGCCAAATATGACTTTTTATTTAATTTTGTTAATGGATAAAGTACCCAAAAAGTGGACGTAAGTAAAGCATTATTGTGACGTGTGTCGCTAATTTTAGGTCTGATTGGTTGAATTCTGACCGTAAATTGGAAGGGGGAGTAAAATACCGTTAATAGATTCAATTGGATGGGTTTTGTACACGTAATAAGGTAGCAACTTCTCTGTCGTACTGCGCTTTGAGCGCATCAAATTGAGTTGTCAGTTGGTTGATTTGTGAACCTAGCTCTAACGCTTGCGTGTGATACCAATCAGCTACGATCTGGTTTACTTGGTATTGCTCTTGTTGGCATCCCAATGCGATTTTCTGCCAGTTGTTAGCGTTACTAACTAAAACGCCAGACAGCTTTCGAACGAGGTTAGCGTTTTCTTTGACTTTATTGACAAAAAGTCGAGCGGCATTCAGTTGATTTTTTAATAAGGCTTTCTTACTTTCTGACTGCCATAGCAGCGAAATATCTGACTCTGAGAAGGTTTGCGTTAATAAGCGGCGCTGCTTGTGTTCATTTAGAAGTTGGTTGTAGGTGGTTGCGTGTCGATTGTAGGTAGACTCTAATCTATTGAATTGGGTAAGATTATTATTCCATGAATTTTCATTACATTGAGGCTGTTCTTTCGCGAATAGAGCAAAAGAACAACACGTTATTGATGATATGACTAACCATTGTGAAAAAAGTGAATGCATAATGAGCTACTTCGCAATAGGCGCTCCTTCCATTATAGGATGCATCTTTAATGTCGCTCATTAGCCAAAACATTACAGGGAAAGAACATGAAGAAAATCATAATTGCTGTGTTCATTTTGCTTCTATTAGGCGGCGCAGGCGCGGGCTATTATTTCTTTTTCATGCAGAGTGATGAGCCGGAAGCTACTGTTGCTGAGCCTGTACCTGTTACCACTGAGAGCACTGAGGCACCTAAGCCTATAATGGACTTAGAAGCCAAACCTAAGGAAATAACGGAATACTACGTAATTGAAAGAAAGATCAGTGTTTATAACGAACCAAGTGAAGATGGCTTAATCGTTGACTCTCTATACAAGGGAGAAAAGCTCTCTGTTCTCGAAAAAAAAGATGGCTGGTTCAGAATTTCTGCTTACATTGTTTATCATGAAGGCGGTGAAGAAACCGCAGAGTGGATAGATTCTCAAGGGCTTTCAGATGCCGCCCCTGTCATTAAAGAGCAAGAGCGTCTTGAGATTCTGGACAGCTACCTAGGTAAATCCGATGACTTGAAAGAACATCGAAAAGTATTTCGCAGCACAACTCAGAGGCTACTAAAAGACGGTACTTGCAAGCCAGAAGACTTTGAGGAATTAGGTGGATGGGTACGTTCGGTGACTTACAAGACACGTAATGTTTACTTCATATATTGTGGTGGGATAGAGCAAGAGAACAAAATCTATCTTGATGTCGATAACGGCGATATTTTCTATCGATGAGCCATTCCCAGAGTATTGTTTCTAGCTTAATTATGAATTTAGAATTTTTTAGTTGTTAACTATACACGATGAGAATATTATTCAAGGGTCGGACTGGTTGAGTTCGACTCTTTTATTTTAAGTGAGCAGTTATGCCTTGGTATTTCATTAGACACCTCTTTTTGTTGCTTTGTGCAATGGCGTTTGTGCCTGCATATGCAGCAATTTCTGATACAGAGGTTTCAGTACCAAGCCACGTTAAAATCAAAGTAAAACCTGTAGTCTCCAATCAAGTTAACCAACCTGTTGATTTTAAAGAGCTGACAGAAGAAGAGCCTGTTCAATCTCCAGTATCTGAAGGGCATGTCAGCCAAGACTCCTACGCTATTTTTAACTATCAACGATTTACGTCGCATCTAAGAGAAAATATCGATGATGAACATGTTGATAGTGTTTCCGATTTAACCTCGCCATTTTACGCCGATGCAGGCTACGCTTACGGACTGCACACTACAGTATGGCGTCAAAACCGCTCTACGTTTAATCACTTCGTTAGCGACCATCGTCTTTCCGGCTGGAAAGAAACCAATGCCATGTACGTCGCCCTCAATAGTCAGTTTTCTGCGTAAGCACCATCACTCTGCACATCTTGTGCGTTCTTAACACGACAACTCTTCGACAGAGCGATTGAAGCTCTGGGCATTCTGTACCTGCATTTTTAATCAGGTGAGCGTTTTGTCGTGTCTTGAATCCAATTATTGAAAACTTCACTGTTTAGTGAAGGGATGATGTTTACATGAAGAAAACACCAAAACCACAAAAAACCAGAAAAGTGCTGAATCATTACTCAGCATGGAAATACGTCGTACTTATCACGACCATTATCATTTTAACCTTAAGTGCTATTCCAACTTGGTTTGGTGAGCAGCCTTCTATTCAGGTGACGTTTGCTGACCAAAACAACAGCGCAATGTCTGTGGTTCAGTTAGACCAATTGCTGAAAACGCACCACATTCCTGCGTCTAAGATCATTGAGAAAGACGGCAAAACCACCATCGTTTTTGATGGTGAAGACGCACAAAGTAAAGCGCGTGCATTGCTTAACGAACAGCTAGACAAAGATGACAACATTACGTTCTCTTACGTTTCTGTTGCACCTGAGTGGTTGAACGAAATGGGCTTTAGCCCTATCAAACTTGGTCTTGACCTTCGCGGTGGTGTGCAGTTCCTTCTGAACGTAGATGTGAACAAAGCTTTCGAAGAACAACGTGATGCATTAGTAGACGAGATCAAAGCAAGCCTTCGTGAAGATCGTGTTCGTGGCGTTCAAGTTCGTGCAGAAGCGCACAACCATATCGCAGTAAACAGCGAAAACGAAGCAGGTCTAAAAGCGGCGAGCCAGTTCATTCGTCAAAACTACCCTGGTTGGACAATGACCAGCTCTGACCGCGGCTTCGAACTTCAACCAAGCGAACAGAACATCCAAGAATTCCAAACTACGACACTTCAACAAAACTTGAAGATCATGCGTGGACGTATCGAAGAGCTAGGTATTACTGAAGCATTGGTTCAGCGCCAAGGTAAAGAGAGCATCCGTATTGAGCTACCAGGTGTTCAAGACCCTGCACAAGCTAAAAACGTTATTGGTGCAACGGCAAGTCTTGCCTTCTATGAAGTAAAAGATGCGAGCCAAGCGCGCACTAGCCAAGATTTGGTTCTTAAAGATAACGATGGTCGCACCGTTATTTTGCAAAAGCGTCCGGTTCTTACTGGTGAGCATATTGTGAATGCTCGCGCGGGTGTCGATCAGATGGGTATGTCAGAAGTGAACATCTCTCTCGATCACGCTGGTGGTAAGAAGATGAGCGACTTCTCTGCAACTCACATTGGTAAGCCAATGGCAACGGTCTACCGCGAGTACAAAACAAACGAACGCGGTATGACAGAGCGTAGTGAACGCGTAATCAGTGTTGCAACCATCCAATCTCAGCTTGGTAGCCAATTCCGTATCACAGGTGCTGGCAGCATGGATGAAGCACAACAGCTTGCGCTACTTCTGCGTGCTGGCTCGCTTACTGCGCCAGTGACTATTGTTGAAGAACGCACTATCGGAGCATCGCTTGGTGCAGAAAACATTCAAAATGGTTTCGCAGCACTAGCGCTAGGTATGGGCTTAACCCTTCTATTTATGGCGCTTTGGTATCGTCGTTTAGGCTGGGTAGCAAACGTAGCATTGTGCGCAAATATGCTTTGCTTGCTTGGTCTAATCGCACTGCTTCCTGGTGCCGTGCTAACGCTTCCTGGTATTGCCGGTTTGGTTCTGACTGTCGGTATGGCGGTAGATACCAACGTAATCATCTTTGAACGTATCAAAGATAAAATGCGTGAAGGTCGCAGTTTCGCTCAAGCGATCGACCTAGGCTTCGACAGTGCATTCGCAACTATCCTTGATGCCAACATCACCACCATGATCACTGCCGTGATTCTATACGCGATTGGTAACGGTCCGATCCAAGGCTTTGCGCTAACGCTAGGCTTGGGTCTGATGACCAGTATGTTTACTGGCGTATTCGCTTCTCGTGCAATGATCAATTTAATTTGGGGCCGCGATGGCCGTCGTGATGTGAGGGTTTAATCATGGTCGAAATGCTAAAACAAAATATCCGCAAGATTCGTTACTTCACGACTGTAGTATCGGTAATTCTAACGATTATTGCTCTGGTTGCTCTTGGTATGAAAGGGCTTAACCTAGGTCTAGACTTCACTGGCGGTATGGTTACTGAAGTGAAAGTCGATAAACAACTGACTAACCATGATCTGCTTAACGCACTTCAACCTAAGCTTGGTGAGTCAACATCAGTAACACGCTCAGGTGAAGATGGCCGTTGGGTGATTCGCTACTCCGCGCCTGCAGAAGGTCAAACACTACCGAGCGTAGCTGATGTGCTTAAGCCTATTTCACACCAAGTGGATGTGGTGAGTAACAGCATCGTTGGTGCTCAAGTGGGTCAAGACCTGTTCGATCAAGGTGGTTTGGCACTATTAGTATCGGTACTAACGATTCTTGGTTACTTATGTTTCCGCTTTGAATGGCGTTTAGCGAGTGGTTCTCTATTCGCATTAGCCCACGACGTTATTTTGGTATTAGGCTTCTTTGCGATTACACAAATGGAGTTCAACCTAACGGTGTTTGCGGCGATTCTGGCGATCCTTGGTTACTCGCTCAATGACTCGATCATCATCGCAGACCGTATTCGTGAACTGCTGGTGGCTAAGCAAAGCTGGAAAACAGAGCAAATCAACGACGAAGCGGTATTGGCGACGTTCTCTCGTACAATGGTGACATCAGGTACGACTCTGATCACTGTTGGGGCGTTGTGGATTATGGGCGGCTCGGCTCTGGCTGGCTTCTCAACAGCGATGTTTATTGGCGTACTTTCAGGTACGTGGTCATCCATCTCGATTGGTACGGTGCTTCCTGAATGGTTGAAGCTAGAACCAAAACACTACCTACCAGTAGAGATCGACACTGCACCATAATGCTTGGTGTTTAAGGTAAAAGTGCTTGCGCCACTCAATTTGAGTGGCGCTTTTTTATCTAGAGAAACGAGAAACGAGAAACGAGAAACGAGAAACGAGAAACGAAATAGAAAATAGAAGAGGGGCTATTTCACGCGCATCAAGCGATGTTTGACTGCACCTAAATCAAATTCAATGATTTGCGAACGCTTCATTGATTCAACTTTGGTAAGCATCGCCTCTTTATACCCTTTCTTTTTCATCCATTGTAATGGCTCAGAAAAACTGTCTTCATTGACGACATAAGACTCTCCTTTATGTTCACCGGCGTAGACGTTGACAACCCACACTCGGGCCTGAAAATCCAACACTTCACCAATAGATTGCTTGAGCTTGTTTAAAATGTTCTTCATAACTTAGGCTTTTCTAACTCATTAATAGCCATACACCCACACCCATCATCAAGGTGCCAGCGATTCGGTTCATTAAGCGTACGTTTTTTGATTGCCCCAGTAAACGCTTCAATCCTTTGCCGCCCGTTGCGTAAAGAGACATACAAATGAACTCAAACATCAAAATAATAGAAACCAGTATGACAAGCTGAGGTGCAAGAGCAGCACTCTGATCGATAAAAGGAGGCAGAAGAGAGATCATAAACGCCCAGCCCTTCGGGTTCGCGATAGCGGTAACAAAGCCCTGCAAGACCAACTCCCAGTTGCCGCTGGTAGGGACATCAACGTTCTCAACATTGATCGCGAGTTTGCCTCTTGAGCGCCACATTTCGATACCCAAGTAGAGTAGGTAACCACCACCAATCAATTTAAGTGCGGTAAATAACCAAGGGTAGTTAAGCATAATGGCTGCGATACCGAGTACTGCTGCGACAGAAACGAGAGCAACACCAACTAATTCGCCTGCCATCATCCATAGGGTTCGTCGATATCCGACACTCATCCCTAGTGTTAGAGCAAGCGTCATGCACATCCCAGGCGTAATAGAGACAAAAAAGAAGGTGGGGATGAACATGGTTAACAAGGCTGTATTCATGAATATTGATGATTGTATAAGTAAACAACTAGGCCACAAAGATAGTGCAAAAGGAGAAGAGATGCCACCTCTAAACAATCTTGAACGCGCCAGTATAGAGTTAACATTCAATTATTTAATAAAACTTAAATAGTAATTAAATGCATGCGACATATTAGTGCGACATTGCACCAAAGAATGACATTTATAAATAAACGTGGCTGATTGGAATTAAGGTTAAAAGAATGTTTACGTGATATTTAATATTTTCCCAATAAACAAATTTATCACCAATTGACGTTTGTTTTAATAAATTAAATACTCAATAAAATGCTAACCAAATGATATATTTCATATTTATTAGTAAGTCGGTTAGAAGTATTGCTCCAATGATTTAATCGCAATTTATTACTTGATTGAAGAAGGATGATCTTAAACTCTTAGTCAATGTAACGCACATAAAAATGCGTGCAACTTACTGAATAAGCAGTGTTTTTTAAATTTAATAATGACATTGTAGTTAAGGTTTTTTCTTTTGAAACATGAGCTTATGTTAAGTTAACGTTTCCATAACATTTCACTGCGATTGAGATCTAAATCAATCTTATGCAAACAAATAAGTTTTTTATTTGAAATGTAACATTTCTAAGTTAAGTTTAAATAAAAGGCAGTAGAGGACTTACTGTCGAAAGAATAAATAAACACGTCAGTTGGCGAATCATTTCGCCAGTGTATTAGTTTGCTTTTTAAATGCCGTTAAGAATGGAGTCTTCAATGAAGAAAGTCGCTTTGATCACTGGATCAAAAGGCGGAATTGGTTCTGCTATTTCCTCTCAATTAGTGAATGATGGTTATCGAGTAATAGCTACTTATTATACCGGTAATTATGAATGTGCTTTGGAATGGTTTAATGAAAAAGGGTTTACGAAAGATCAGGTACGCCTTTTTGAATTGGATGTAACCAACACAGCGCAATGTGCTGAAAAATTAGCACTTTTGCTTGAGGAAGAAGGAACCGTTGATGTCGTGATCAACAATGCAGGTATCACACGTGATGGCGTGTTTAAAAAGATGACTGCACAAGCTTGGAACGATGTAATCAACACCAACCTCAACAGCTTATTCAATGTCACACAGCCTTTATTCGCAACGATGTGCGAAAAGGGTGGTGGTCGCATCATTAACATCTCTTCTGTAAATGGCCTTAAAGGCCAGTTCGGTCAGGCAAACTACTCAGCGGCTAAGGCTGGCATGATTGGTTTCTCTAAAGCATTGGCGTACGAAGGTGCTCGTTCTGGCGTAACCGTTAACGTGATTGCTCCGGGATACACAGGCACGCCAATGGTTGAACAGATGAAGCCGGAAGTGCTTGAGTCTATTACTAACCAAATTCCAATGAAGCGTTTAGCTACGCCTGAAGAAATTGCAGCATCAGTAAGCTTCTTAGTGAGTGATGCCGGCGCGTACATCACTGGCGAGACATTGTCAGTGAATGGCGGCCTATACATGAGCTAAGGAGTGGGATGATGGAAAAAGTATTTATCGTTGCAGCGAAACGCACACCTATCGGTGCGTTTGGCGGAAGCTTAAAAAACACATCAGCAGGCGATCTAGCTGCGGTTGCGATCAAAGGTGCTCTTGAGGCCGCATCGCTATCTGGCGAGAAAGTTGATGAGGTGATCGTTGGTAACGTGATTGCTGCAGGGCAAGGCATGGGTGTTGGGCGTCAAGCGGCATTGTTTGCTGGCATTCCAGAGTCAGTCCCTGCATACGGCGTCAACATGGTTTGCGGCAGTGGTATGAAAACCGTCATGGATGGCGTTTCTCATATTCGTAGTGGCGACGCAGAAATCGTTGTGGCTGCAGGTGTAGAAGTGATGTCACAAATCCCATTCATTGTGCCTAGCGTCGTACGTGATGGTAACAAGATGGGCAACATGGAGTTGAAAGATCTCCTCATTGCTGACGGTTTGACCGACGTTTACAACCAATACCACATGGGCGTGACCGCAGAAAATGTGGCTAAGGAAGTGGGCTTATCGCGTCAACAACAAGACGAATATGCACTTTCAAGCCAGCAGAAAGCCGTGGCTGCGATTGAAGCGGGTAAGTTCAAAGATGAAATTGTCCCAGTAGAAGTTAAGCAGCGCCGCGAAACTGTGGTATTTGATACAGATGAATATCCAAAAGCGAACGCGACACTAGAAGGTTTGAGCAAGCTACGTCCTGCGTTTGACCGTGAAGGTACAGTAACCGCAGGTAACGCTTCAGGTATCAACGACGGTGCAAGTGCCATCATTTTAGCGTCAGAAAGCGCGGTTCAAGCGCATGGTTTGACGCCAATTGCTGAAGTAGTGAGCTACGCTCAATCCGGTTTGGATCCTAAGATTATGGGTCTTGGTCCTGTGGAATCAGTGAACAAGGCGCTGCAAAAAGCCGAGCTGAAAACCAGCGACATTGATGTTTATGAACTGAATGAAGCCTTTGCTGCACAAGCATTAGGTGTGATTCATAAACTGGCAGAAACCAACCAAGTACCAGTGAGCTCAATTCAAGATAAAGCCAACTTTAATGGTGGTGCTATCGCATTGGGCCACCCACTCGGTGCATCGGGTAACCGCATTCTGGTTACGCTAGTACACGAACTTCACAAACAAGACGGTCAGTACGGTGTTGCTTCACTTTGTGTAGGCGGCGGTATGGGCACGGCTGTGGTTGTAAAAGCAGTTAAGTAGTTATTTAAACGGACATTTTTAATTCTTTCTCTAGGAGATAAACCATGTACACTGATTTCTTCAAAACTTTTAGCGATCAAACTGAAAAGAATCTAGAACCATACTTGAAGTTCAACAAGCTAGTGACAAAGAACGTGGAAGTTCTTACAGAGCTTCAACTGAACGCAATCCGCACTTACAGTGAAGTTGGCCTAAACCAAATGAAAGCAGCGTCTGAAATCAAAGACGTGACTTCTCTAACGGCTTTCAACAGCCAACAGTTAGCTGTTCTTACTAAGCTTTCTCAGCAAATGATGGACGACAGCAACAAGCTGCAATCTATCGCGAAAGAATTCAAAGAAGACGTTGAGCAAATGACTTCGGAAAACCTAAAGACTGTTACTCCTGCGTAATACGTCCGCTTATCGCCGCCCGAGATCTTGGGCGGCGTTGTTTTTTCCGAATACAGGAGTAAGACTATGTTTCAACACTTCTTTTCGGACTATCTTGTAAAGCTTCAGGAAACCAATCATCAGTGGTGGCATGATTTCGAAGTGAACAAGGCAGTCATGAATTCTCCTTTGAATAAGGCCATGCAAGAAGTGAACTTCGAAGATACTGCTAAACTGTTCGAACAAGCGGCAAACCAGCCAGCAGCGATTTTAAAGCTGCAAGCCGAATGGTGGGAGCAACAGCTTCAAATATGGCAGAACGTGGCACTAGCGGGCAACCAAACACAAATCATCGAAGCAGAGAAGGGCGATAAGCGTTTCTCAAACGATGCTTGGCAACAAGAAGCTATGTACAGCTTCATCAAACAATCCTACTTATTGTTCAGCAAGACATACCTTGAGACGCTCGATTCTATCGAAGGTCTTGATGAGAAGACGAAAGAACGTATTACTTTCTTTTCTCGCCAAGCTATCAATGCACTCTCTCCATCTAACTTCATTGCGACTAACCCAGAGCTGCTTAAACTCACTCTTGAGCAAAATGGTGAAAACCTGCTGACAGGGCTAGAAAAGCTAAAAGAAGATGTTGAGTCGAGTGCCGATATTCTCAAAGTGCGCATGACCAACAATAATGCCTTCCGCGTGGGGGATGATGTTGCTACAACGCCGGGTGACGTGGTTTTCCAAAACGAACTGTTTGAGTTGATTCAATATCGTCCTTTGACAGAAAAAGTGAATGCAACGCCACTGTTGATCGTCCCGCCATTTATCAACAAATACTACATCCTTGATCTGACGGCGAAGAACTCTATGGTTCGTTGGCTGCTAGAGCAAGGCCACAGTGTATTTATGATGTCTTGGCGCAATCCGGGTAAAGAGCAAGCTCAGTTTGAGTTTGGTGACTACGTGACGGAAGGCGTCGCAAAAGCCGTTACTGCAATTGAAGACATCACAGGTCAAGAGCAGATCAACGCAGCGGGTTACTGCATCGGTGGTACGGTACTGGCGAGCACCGTGGCGTATTACGCAGCTAAGCGCATGAAGAAGCGTATCAAATCTGCGAGCTTCTTTACGACGTTACTCGATTTCTCTCAACCAGGAGAAGTCGGCGCGTACATTAACGACACGATTATTAGTGCCATTGAAACGCAAAATAATGCCAAGGGTTACATGGATGGGCGCTCGTTAAGCGTGACATTCAGTCTGCTGCGTGAAAACAGTTTGTACTGGAACTACTACGTCGATAATTACTTGAAAGGTAATAGCCCGGTTGATTTTGACCTGCTCTACTGGAACAGCGACAGTACAAACGTGAGTGCTGCTTCTCACAACTTCTTACTGCGTGAACTTTATCTAGAGAATAAGCTAGTACAAGACAAAGGCGTCAAGATTGGAGGAGTGTGGATTGATCTGAACAAGATTAAGATCCCAAGCTATTTTGTGTCGACCAAAGAAGACCATATTGCGTTGTGGCAAGGTACATATCGCGGCGCGCTAAACACAGGTGGCAACAAGACGTTTGTTTTGGGTGAATCAGGGCACATTGCTGGTATTGTCAATCATCCCGCAAAAAACAAATATGGCTATTGGCTAAACGACAATCTTGATGACTCGGCAGACGAGTGGTTTAACAATGCGAATCATCAAGAGGGCTCTTGGTGGACGCATTGGCATGACTGGTTGATGCAATTTAACCCGAAAGAGCAAGTCGAGCCATTCCCGGTCGGCTCTGAGCAGAATCCTGTAATTGATGAAGCCCCCGGTCAATACGTTAAACAAGTATTGCCTATCAAAGAGTCCTAGACTGCTCCTTATAGCAGTTGTATTTGGCGACCTACACGGGTCGCCTTTTTTGTTTCTGGTGTTTCAGGGCAAAGCGGGGAAGGAGGCATGGATTGTCTCGAGAGCTTGTGGGTATGAGTTAGAGGGGGAGCTTTTAGAGCCTGCTAGTGGCTAGGACTGTTAAGGGTACAAAGAAAAAACGCCAAGCAAATGCTTGGCGTTTTCCGTCAACAAAATAGGCAAAAATGTCGACTGGTTCGAGGTGGTTTAGACCTCTTTATCCTTACCTAGTGAGAGTAGCCATAGAGAGATTGCTGCTACTCCGACAAAGCCGGAAAGAATAATGACTGGCATTGCGCTGTATCCAAGGAAATGCCAGATAAAGGATTCAAGATTACTCATATTCTGTATTTCTCCTTATTGCCAGCCTTCAACGCCATGCATGTCAGGCAGTTTGTGTGCGATACCTTTGTGACAATCTACACAAGTTTTGTCGCCTGACGCCAACGCGGTAGAGTGTTGAGCGGAGGCACGTTTACCTTGCTGAGAGTAGTCCATGTAATCAAACTGGTGACAGTTACGACATTCCAACGAGTCGTTTTTCTTCATACGCGCCCACTCACGTTCAGCTAAGTGTTCACGACGAGCTTGGAATTTCTCCGGTGTATCGATCGTCTTCGTTACGAAGTGTGCAAACAACTCTTTAGATGCTTGAACTTTACGAACGATTTTATCGGTCCATTCGTGTGGTACGTGACAATCAGAACAGATTGCACGAACACCAGAGCGGTTCGAGTAGTGAATCGTTTCTTGAATTTCAGCAACGATAGGAGCGTGACAGCCAGAACAGAATTCTTCTGTATTGGTCGCTTCCATACCCGTGTTGAATGCGCCCCAAAACAGAAGACCACCAGCGAAGCCTAGGAATAAAACTACACCGGCGGCAGCTTTACTCGGGCTCGACAGTCTCTTCCAAAACGCTTTAAGTATTTTCATAAGTAACCTCTTAGTACTCGCGTTTCAATTACTGAAGCGAATCGACTGCCTTAAATTCGTTTACCACTAAAGGTTTTCCATCCGTTTGTGGAACGTGACATTGCAAACAGAAGTAACGACGTGGTGACATATCTGCCAGAACCGCGTCTTCACGGTTAACGTAGTGCGTTACACTGATCTTTGTAGCGCCTGCGTCTTTTGCATTTTTCCAGCTGTGACATGCTAAACATTTGTTTGCATTCAAAGATACTTCGTAATTGCGGATGCTGTGTGGGATCAGTGGTGGCTGATAAACAAAGCTGTCTGCAACGATTTGGTCTTTTGGAAAGTCTTTGAAGTCATCAGCAGGGCGTGTGTCTTCAAGTTGTGCAGTACCACGTAGAGACTCAAGTCCGCCGGTGCCGCCCGGGTTATCGAGTTCGGCTACTGCTGCACCACTAACTAGCGCACCTACAGATAACAGTGCAATTAGAAATTTTTTCATTATTAATTCTCCGCCTAATGGCTAAATTCTTAGGTATGACTGCTGCTTTCACAGCAGTCATCGCACTCTTAATTAAGCAATTTTTGTGATCTTCACTGGACACTTCTTAAAGTCCGTCTGCTTAGACAGAGGATCCGTAGCGTCTAGGATCAGTTTGTTAATCAAAATACGAGCATCAAAGAATGGTACGAATACCAAGCCTTCAGGTGGACGGTTACGGCCGCGAGTTTCAACACGAACGCGTACTTCACCACGTTTGTTTGCAATCAGAACTTCTTCACCGCGACGTACGTTACGTTTCTTCGCATCAGCAGGGTGCATGTAAACCACTGCATCAGGAACCGCTTTGTAAAGCTCAGGTACACGACGAGTCATAGTACCTGTGTGCCAGTGCTCAAGAACACGTCCTGTACACAGCCACATATCGAATTCAGCGTCCGGCACTTCTGGTGGCGCTTCGTATGGTGCAGAGATAATCAGTGCTTTACCATCTGGCTTACCGTAGAAGTCCCAACCGCTGCCAGCTTTAGCGTATGGATCTGAGCCTTCTTTGAAGCGCCAAAGCGTTTCTTTTCCGTCAACCACTGGCCAGCGTAGACCACGAACTTGGTGGTAAACATCGTAAGGTGCTAAGTCATGGCCATGGCCGCGACCAAACGCTGCGTACTCTTCAAACAGACCTTTCTGTACGTAGTAACCGAAGTGGTGTGCATCGTCGTTCAGCTCACGCGCTTCTTCAATTGGGTATTTGTTAATAACGCCGTTGGCAAATAGCATGTCGTACATGGTTTTACCGCGGTACTGAGGTGCTTTCGCTAGTTGCTCTTCGGTCCAAACTTCTTCCATCTTGAAGCGTTTAGAGAACTCCATCACCTGCCATAAGTCAGACTTAGCTTCGCCTACAGTACCGACTTGTTGGTACCAAGCTTGAGTACGACGCTCTGCGTTACCATAAGCGCCTTCTTTTTCGATCCACATTGCTGTAGGTAGAACTAGGTCAGCAGCTTGCGCTGTTGCTGTTGGGTATGGGTCAGAACATACAATGAAGTTTTCTGGGTTACGGTAACCAGGAAGACGTTCACCATTGATGTTTGGACCGGCTTGCATGTTGTTGTTACACATTACCCAGTATGCGTTTAGCTTGCCGTCTTTTAACATGCGATCTTGAAGAACCGCGTGGAAGCCAGGTTTAGGTGGAATAACACCATCAGGAATATTCCAGATACCTTCTGCAATCTTACGGTGTTTAGGGTTAGCAACAACCATGTCGGCTGGTAGGCGGTGGGCAAACGTACCAACTTCACGAGCGGTACCACATGCTGATGGCTGACCAGTAAGTGAGAACGGGCTGTTACCTGGAGTCGCAATTTTACCTGTTAGCAAGTGAATGTTGTAAATCAGGCTGTTCATCCATACGCCACGAGTATGTTGGTTCATACCCATTGTCCAAAGTGACATTACTTTCGTGTTTGGATCCGCGTATTGTTTTGCAAGCTCGATCAACTTCTCTTGCTCCACACCAGATAGCTCAGAAGCTTTCTCTACTGTGTAAGGTGCAACGGACTTTTTGTACTCTTCGAATGAAATAGAGCTCATTTTGCCAGAGTTAGGGTTAGCGGCAGCTTTTTGAAGTGGGTCATCATCACGTAGGCCGTAACCGATATCTGTTGTCGCTTGCTTGAAGTTTGTATGCTTGTTTACAAAGTCCCAGTTTACGGCATCATTTTCGATGATGTAGTTTGCAATGAAGTTTGCGATTGCTAGGTCAGATTGAGGTTCGAAGATGTAACCTTTGTCTGCTAGTTCAAATGAGCGATGGTAGTAAGTCGATAAAACGTTAACTTTAACATGTGGGTGACTTAGGCGACGGTCAGTAATACGAGTCCACAATACTGGGTGCATTTCTGCCATGTTTGAACCCCAAAGCACGAAAGCGTCAGCATTCTCGAAGTCATCATAACAGCCCATTGGTTCATCGATACCAAATGTACGCATGAAGGCACCTACAGCAGAAGCCATACAGTGACGAGCGTTAGGGTCGATGTTATTTGATCGGAAACCGGCTTTCATCATTTTTGCAGCCGCGTAGCCTTCCATTACTGTCCATTGACCAGAACCGAACATACCAACACCAGAAGGGCCTTGTTTTTTAAGTGCTTCTTTCCACTTATCAGCCATAGTGTCAAATGCAACATCCCAAGATACAGGCGTGAACTCACCGTTCTTATCGTATTTGCCATCTTTCATACGCAGTAGCGGTTGAGTCAAACGGTCTTGACCGTACATGATTTTCGATAGGAAGTAGCCTTTGATACAGTTTAGGCCCTTGTTCACTGGTGCTTCTGGGTCACCCTGCGTTGCTACTACTTTACCGTTTTGAGTACCAACAAGAACAGAACAGCCTGTACCACAGAAACGACAAGGCGCTTTGTCCCATGTGATTTTGGTTTGATCAGAGCTTGCAATCAGATTGGTTGCAGAAGCTGGTAGTGTAATACCTGCGACAGCAGCAGCTGATGCAGCCGCGTTTGCTTTCACAAACGCACGTCTTGTCATTTTCATACTTCACCCTCAATTTGGGAATGTTGTGTTCCAGTGTCTTCTTTGTCCGTTTCTTCTAGCCCAGTTTCGATTTGGTGATAAACCAGTACTGTGCTTAAGACATTCGGTAAATTATTAATCGCATCGATCGTATCGGTGATGAAACCTTGGTTTTCGGTTTCTAGCACCACCACAATTTTGCCTTCTGGGCTATCCCCATAAATTTCTGCGTTTTCGTACGCTTCAATTTGGGTCTTTACTTCAGCCAGGTGCTCAGGCAGAACATGGATTACCAGACTCGATATGTGCACTTCGTTTAGTGACATGTATGTCTCTCGTTTCTATCGCCTTTAGCGCTAAATAAGGGCTAGGCTGTTATATTGCTCACATTGATGGATGAAGTAGGGCAAACTGATACACAGGCGCCGCAGCCGTTACACTCATCAAGGTCTATATTTGGTTGTGCTACTTTGCCAATTTCCAATTGGAACTTAATTGCCATTGGGTCGCACATATCCCAACAGCTTCGGCATTCGACATTTTGCGTTGCTAAGCAGCTCTCGTTGATCGTTGCTTTTGCCTGCCATGGTTGCTCTTCTTCTGCTAAAAAAAGCGGCTCAGGACAAGCATCGGCGCATTGATAACAAAACGTGCACTCATCAATCGAAAAATCAACGGCAGGAAAACCGCCGTCACTTTTGGTAATAATCTTGGTTTCGCAAGCCTCGATACATTTACCGCAGCGAGTACAGTCATCGATGAACTGAGTTGGTTTTGCCAGCCAAGGAAGACGTACCGAATTATCCGGTTGCGTTTTTCTTGCAAAAAGTCTTCGTCTAGAAAGGTCTACCACTTAGTTACCTCAAAGTTAGAAACCCAAACTAAGCATAGTCCACAATTTCATTAATAAACTGTCATTTAAGTACACGAAATTGTAGTTTTTGACATATATCTATAAATACCTCTTAGGAGGTAATTGGGATGCAATGTTGTTTTGGATCAATAAATTCCAACGCAGGTGATCACATATTGATAAAGTTAAAAGATAATGCGTGTTACATAGTAAGAAATGCGGTTGTCGTATCAGCGGAGTTCAGAGTTGTTTAATAATGTGAAAAAGTCAGTAACACGTACCATCGCATCTGCCATGATGTTGATTTTGCTCCTCTCAGTGGCGACGACTGGCTTTGCTATTTTCACTCTTGCATCGAGCCTTAATGATGCAGAGGCCGTCAATGTGTCTGGTTCAATGCGCATGCAGAGCTATCGATTAGCTCACGATATTCAGAGTGAATCTGTAGACTATTCTTCACATATTGACTTATTTGAGCAGTCTATATACTCCCATTCGATGCTGGCACTGCAACATTGGTCTGTACCTGACGACATTACAAAAGATTACTACCGTTTGATCCTTCGCTGGCATGAACTGAAATCGGTGTTGAAGAGCCAAGATAGAGACCGATATTTGGTGTTGGTAGCGGGCTTTGTGAAGCAGATTGATGCGTTCGTTTTTAAGCTGCAGCATTATTCTGAGCAGAAACTGATCAACTTAGCGTGGATTGGTGGATTAGGGCTCGGAGGCATTTTGTTTGTTAGCATGTTTGTTGTGCATTTTGTCAGGCTTGAGGTGGTCAGGCCGTTACGTGCATTAGTATTTGCTAGTGAGCAGATTCAGAATCGTTCATTTAACGTGTCATTGAACGTTTCAAGTGATAACGAAATGGGTATCCTAACCCGAACCTTCAACAACATGGCGCACGATCTAGGCCAGTTGTATCGGGGATTAGAGCAAGCAGTTAATGAGAAAACTCGCAAATTGCAACATGCTAACCAGTCGTTACAAGTGCTTTATGATTCATCGAAGGAGTTGACCGCTTCGCGCATTCATCAAGAGAACTTTCAAGCAATCCTCCAACATATTGTAAGCTTGGAAGGTATTCGTGCTGTAAAGCTTGAAATCGACCAAATTGGCGAACCAAACTGGATACTGACGGAAGGTGAAGAGTGTCGTCATGATTGCGATAGTGAGTGTCATAGCAAAACACTGACTCTCGATGGCGAGCACCTTGGTTACTTGCACTGGAAAGCGGGCTTACCGTGTCCTAATGAGTCACTTATCGATAACTTTGTGCAGATCTTATCTCGTGCGGTATATTACAACCGCGCACAAAGGCAAGCCGAACAGTTATTGTTGATGGAAGAACGAGCCACCATTGCGCGTGAGTTGCATGATTCATTAGCTCAAGCTCTTTCTTATCTTAAGATCCAAGTCTCGCTATTAAAGCGAAGCGTAAAAGGACTACCGGATGAGGTGGCAGTTGCGCAAACTGCGCAAGTTATTGCCGAACTCGATACTGGGTTATCGGCAGCTTATACTCAATTACGAGAGCTTTTAACGACGTTTCGTCTCTCGATCAAAGAGGGCAGCTTTGGGCAAGCCCTACAAGAAATGGTGGCAACACTGGACGAGCAAACCACAGCGGTCATTTCATTGAATAACCAACTTTCGTCTACTGAGCTTGATGCGCACCAGCAAGTGCATCTACTACAGTTGATAAGAGAAGCGACAATCAACGCCATTAAGCATGCGCAAGCTGAGAACATTAACATTGAATGCCTTGAATCAGACGGTTTTGTCACCGTGAGAGTCGAAGATGATGGTGTTGGGTTTGATAGACAAGATGAAAAGTTAAATCACTACGGTATGAGTATCATGCAAGAGCGTGCAGCAAGGCTCCACGCAGATTTGAGTGTTGAGGCTCAACGCGACATGGGCTGTACCGTAACATTAGAATTCCAGCAGAGTAAGGAAGTATAAATTGACAGTGTGTAAAGTAATGCTGGTGGATGATCACCCACTGATGCGCCGTGGTATCCAACAGTTATTGAGTTTCGAACAAGAATTCGATGTAGTTTGTGAGGCAAGTAGCGGTGCAGATGCTATTGCACAAGCGCATGAGCATGAACTGGATTTAGTGCTACTCGATCTAAACATGAAAGGTATGTCGGGCTTAGACACACTAAAAGCATTACGTGCGGATGGTTGTGAAGCTCGTATTGTAATTTTGACGGTTTCTGATAGCCCAGCAGATATTGAAGCGATTGTTCGTAGTGGTGCTGATGGCTACCTTCTAAAAGATACGGAACCCGATGAGCTTGTTGAGTTGCTAAAAAGTGCACATCAAGGTGACAAAGCCTATAGCCAAGCCGTGGCTAACTATCTAAGTGAGCGTTCTGATCAAACGGATGTTTTCGATTCACTAACGGATCGTGAAACACAAATTCTGCAAGAAGTTGCGAGGGGTTTCCGCAATAAGCAGATTGCAGACCGACTGTTTATCTCGGAGTCTACGGTCAAAGTGCATATGAAGAGCCTTTTGAAAAAACTGCAGGTTCCATCGCGTACAGCCGCAACGGTTTTGTATCTGGAACGATACGGTGAGGTGAAATAAAAGGTCTCAGGGAATGAGCCGTTGAACTAAACAATTACACACTGCAAAGCTTCTCGTTCTCACTTAAAACCTTTGATTACTAATGCCTGCGCCTTTAAGCGTGGGCATTTTTGTTCGTGACATCTCTTTTTTAGGGCTCTTTCCAAGAGTTTACTTGGATTGGTGTTCACTCAACTATTCATCTTGCGTATGCTAGAAGCCATAATAATGAAAATAAACTTGTCAGTTTTCTCGTACTATATGCGGTAACAATCTGATAAACTTCTGATCAGGTTGTTGAATATTTGAAGGTGGTTGAATGTCTTTTCCTGTACTCATCTGTGATGACTCAGCGCTCGCGCGCAAACAGATGGCGAGGTCACTGCCTGCAACACTGAATGCAGATATCACTTTTGCCATTCACGGTAAAAACGCGCTAGAAGAGCTAGCGCAAAAAGAATTTAAGCTCATGTTTCTTGACCTCACCATGCCTGAGATGGATGGTTTTGAAACACTTGAAGAGATGCGTAGGCTGGGGAACACCACGCCTGTTGTTGTTGTATCGGGGGATATTCAGCCTAAAGCAAAAGAGCGCGTTTTTGCGCTTGGCGCTAAAGCATTTATTCAAAAGCCCATCGGTAAAGACGAGCTAAAAGCAACACTAAAAGAGTTGGTTGAGCCGCCGCAGGTTCCGCAAGTTGTTATGCCTAGCGTTGTTGAGCTGCCAATTTTGCGTAGACGCGATATCTACATGGAGGTGGCCAACGTCTCGATCGGTCGTGCAGCGGATGCTTTGGCTCGCCATTTCGACGTATTTGTTCATCTGCCTTTGCCAAACGTTAATATTTTTGAGCTCAGCGAGCTTCATATGGCGTTAAGAGATTTGGCTTCACATGATAATGTTTCAGGTGTTTGCCAAGGCTTTTGTGGAGAAGGGATCGCCGGAGAGGCCTTAGTTATCTTAAGCGATTCAAGTGTTTCTGATCTGAAGAAACTCATGAAGGTACCTGCTGATAGCGAAGAGCTTGAAGAGCTAGAGCTGCTAATGGATATCTCCAATATCTTAGTCGGGTCATTTTTGAATGGTTTAGGGGAACAAGCGGAAGTTCGTTTCTTCCAGAGCTCTCCTGTTCTTTTGGGTCAGCACATATCAATTGACTCGATTATCGAATCCACGACGGGCGCGTTCAGTAGAACTATGACCTTCGAGGTGAGTTACAATATTGATGGCACTTCAATTCGTTGTGATCTTTTGTTTATGTTTGTCGATGAGTCGCTTCCGCTTCTTGACAACAAACTGTCGTATTTGATGGAGGATTTCTGATGTTGAATCTGCCTGCAGAATTTGAACAGTTCCACTGGATGGTCGACATGGTTCAAAATGTCGACATGGGATTGGTGGTTTTGGACCGAGATTACAATGTTCAAGTGTGGAATGGCTTTATGACTCACCATAGTGGTCTTCAATCTCATGATGCAATTGGCCGCTCGATCTTTGATATTTTTCCAGAGATCCCTCAAGAATGGTTCAAGCTAAAAACGAAGCCGGTTTATGATCTAGGTTGCCGAAGCTTTATTACTTGGCGCCAGCGTCCATATCTTTTCCGTTGTCGTAACGTTCGTCCTGTTACACAACAAGCGGAGTTTATGTACCAGAATGTAACGCTTAACCCAATGCGAACCCCAACTGGGAAGATAAACTCATTATTCCTTTCTATTAATGATGCGACCGCAGAAGCGTTACTCGCTCAACCAAAATAAACACAGAGAAGCCGAGGTTAACCTCGGCTTTTTTGTATACCCTTATAGATAGGGCACACGGTATGCAGATTGATGATATGGACTTTAGTTTAGCGTTGAAACTCTACACCGCAGAGCAAGTGAAAAGCGGAGAGGTGGAGGCTGCTCGCTTGGCGGGCATCTCTATGTATAGCTTGATGCAACGTGCGGGGATGGCGGTATACGAACGCTTTCAAACTCTTTACCCTAGAGCGAAGAAAGTGGTTGTTTTGTGCGGAAAAGGCAATAACGGTGGTGATGGGTATGTCTTTGCGACGCTCGCACAACAAGCACAACTTGATGTTTCAGTCTTTCAAGCCGGAAAAGAAGAAGCACTCAAGGGGGACGCTAAACTCGCTTTCCAAGAATGGGCTCTTAATGATGGCAGGCATTCAGACTGGAATGATTGGGAGGAAGCCCTGTTTGAAGCGGATGTCATAATTGATGCCTTACTAGGCACTGGTCTAAGTGGGGACGTTAAGAAGCCGCTCAGTGAGTACATTGACCAGATCAACCGCATACGATGCCCTGTCATTTCTATTGATATTCCATCAGGTCTTTGTGCCAATACAGGTAATGTATTAGGCCATGCCATTAAAGCCGACCATACCGTTACATTTATCGGTGTTAAACAAGGACTCTGTACTGGACAAGCGCGCACGAACGTTGGGGAGCTTCATTTTGCTGGATTGGGTGTTGAGCGAGAGTTCCAGTCTACCACTGATGAAAGCGCTCTAGGCATTGATCAGAAAATAATTAGTCGGTTGTGGCCAGAAGCGAACCCAACGGCCCATAAAGGTGACAACGGTAAGTTATTGTGCGTGGGTGGTAACCAAGGTATGTCTGGAGCCATCCGATTATGTGCATCAGCGGCAACTCGTACAGGAGCAGGCTTAACGGCCGCCATAACCCATCCGAATTCTTTAATACCTTTACAGGTCGCCTCACCAGAAGTCATGAGCCAGAGTATTACTCTAGAGCAGCTCAAAGATACCGATAACGAACTAGTTAAACGAGCGGAGTGGGCTTACGCTTTGGTTTTGGGGCCTGGCTTAGGGATGGATTCTTGGTCAGACGGAGTGTATCAACTGCTCTCCGATGTAGAAAAAAGAAAGTTATTGGATGCCGACGGCCTGAATTTACTCGCAAAATGTAATGTAGGTGAGGTAACTCCAAGTAACCGTGATGATTTGAGGATCATTACTCCCCATCCAGGAGAAGCGGCAAGGTTGTTGAATTCAAACATAGAACAGGTTGAGAGTAACCGATTTCAAGCCGTGAGGGCGTTGCATGAGCAATATGGTGGCGTTATCGTTTTAAAAGGCGCAGGTACTTTAATATACGATGGAAGCAGAATGTACGTTTGTCTTGCAGGGAACGAGGGTATGGCCTGCGGCGGTGTTGGTGATGTTCTTTCCGGAATAATTGGTGGTCTATTGGCCAGAGGCTTATCTATCTCTATCGCGGCAAGGCTCGGCGTCGTCATTCATAGCTGTGCTGCTGATGAAAATGTGCGGAAGTTTGGTCGAGTTGGTTTGCTTGCCTCAGATATAGTTACTGACGTTAGAGGTACAATCAACAGCCACCTTTGATTCGTTCAAATCAAAAGGGAGTGATCAAGGCTTTGAGACTCCCTCTATTTGCGTCTTTATTCTCTTGACGTCGATCTCAGCTTTAAAGCCATTATCAAAATGTGTAGTTGCCACTAAGTGAAAATGAAGAGATGTCGATATCATCATTAGCTATTTGATAATTGTAATTCAGATTAACAGATAATCTTTTGCTCCAAGGAGATAGCATACCAACACCAACTTCAAAATATGGGCTAGTTGTCCTATCAGAGGTTTCTACAAACTTTAGTTGGTTATTATCCCAATAATCTTGCGTCACTTTTAAAGAACTCACACCACCTTTCGCTTGTACATTTAGTCTTCCGAAGTAGTGGATCAATTTAACACCTGCGCCAAAGCCATCTGCATCTGAAGTAAAGTCTGTATTATTTTGAGATACATCAGTGTTAAAGGAGCTTGCTCGGGTGTAGTTGATATCGAGTGCGACAAATGGTGTGAAAAAGTAATTATAGCCAGCTTGGGTATATAGACCGCTTTCACTGCTTCCATCTTTAGAGAAAGTTGAAATACCTGTATGCCCATATACTTCATGGCCGCTTTTTGCCAAAGCGTTTCCACTGGAAAGGGAAGTAATGATGACGGTAGTAAGGAGAAGAGATTTGTTTTTCATACGCTTTGCCAATGTTTTGATGTGAGTGGGTTGCGTTTGATTATATATAATTATGGTACGTTGTACTATTTGTTTTCGAGTTTTGCCACATGAGAAAATCTGATAGCGAAAAATATCTAACTTTTGAAGAAAAAATCAGGGCGCATTGGTGGAATTTAGTTACCGAACGCTCGATTTTGTGAGATAGGTAGAGCGAAAGTTGTACGATTAGAAAATCAAAAAATAGAAAATAAGCAAAGGTTTGCGCAAAGGATTACCTAAAGGTTGGTTTTAACTACTTGATATTGCTGATTAAGTTATGATTTGGAGGTTTTGGAGGGTGTTTTTGATATGCGATTTCCAAGATGGTATCACAAAAAAAATTCAAATATCAGACTTGTAGGAAATAAATCACGGCCTATAATGCTGAAAACCGGAGCGTCTGCCAACGCTCCGGTTTTTTTGTGTCCGAAGAACAGTGAACTCGTCTGCCAACGACTTCACTACGCACTCTGAGGTGACACATATACATATGAATCAAGGAATTACACAATGCGTATCGAACAAGAACTTAAGTTAGGTTTTAAAGATGTACTGTTTCGCCCGAAACGTTCTACCCTGAAAAGCCGTTCTCAAGTAAATTTAACCCGCGATTTTACATTCAAGCATAGTGGCCGTCAATGGTCAGGTGTGCCTGTAATCGCAGCTAACATGGATTCGGTTGGTAGCTTTGCCATGGCGAAGGCACTAGCAGAGCATGGTGTAATGACTGCTGTTCACAAACACTACACAGTGGAAGACTGGGCAGAGTTTGCAAAATCAGCAGACAAAACAACGCTAAACAACGTAATGGTGTCTACGGGTACATCGGACGCAGACTTCCAAAAAACTAAAGACATTATGGCTCTGTCAGATGAATTCATTTTCATCTGTATCGATATCGCGAATGGTTACTCAGAACATCTAGTTGATTATGTAGAGCGCGTTCGTGCTGAATTCCCAGACAAAGTTATCTCTGCTGGTAACGTCGTAACTGGTGATATGTGTGAAGAGCTGATTCTAGCAGGTGCAGACATCGTTAAGGTCGGTATCGGTCCTGGTTCTGTATGTACCACACGCGTTAAAACTGGTGTTGGTTACCCGCAACTTTCTGCAATTATTGAATGTGGCGATGCAGCTCACGGCCTTGGCGGTATGATCGTTGGCGACGGTGGCTGTTCATGTGCAGGTGATGTAGCGAAGGCATTCGGTGGCGGCGCTGATTTCGTAATGCTTGGCGGCATGCTCGCTGGTCATGAAGAGTCAGGCGGCGAAGTGATTGAGAAAGACGGTGAGAAGTTCATGAAGTTCTACGGCATGTCTTCTAAGAGCGCGATGGACAAGCACTCTGGTGGCGTAGCTGGCTACCGCGCAGCTGAAGGTAAAACCGTACTTCTACCTTACCGCGGCAGTGTTCACGGCACTATTCAAGACATCCTTGGCGGTGTTCGCTCAACATGTACATACGTAGGCGCAGCAAAGCTTAAAGAGCTAACCAAGCGTACTACGTTCATCCGCGTACAAGAGCAAGAGAACAACGTTTTCGGTAAAGAGTAATCTCAAGATTATTCGGAAAATACGAATTATAGAGAGCCGCTGATAGCGGCTCTTTTTTTGTCTAAAATTTGCCAAGTGGCGACAAAGTGGCGACAGAGAATTTATTTTTTGTGGCGGTAGAGTGGCGACAAACTACAGGTTAGTGATTGGGTTATGAATGATTGCTTCTGAAAGGTGACTCTATACTTAGCTTGTTCTTCAGTATGTAGCAGAAGGGCGTGTAGCACTCCGTAAACAGCTTGTTGCATAGTTATTAGTTTGAAACTGGATAACATGCTTAGATACAGAGTAGTTTTTAGGAAGCCCCGATACATCAAAGCCCGTTAGCAATTTTTTACACGTTAATTGAAAGCAATAGTAATGAAAGGCTTACATCTAATATATAAGAAATTACTTTATTGTTTTTTATCGCAAATAATAAGGATTATATTGATAAATGAATCCTTATCTGCGAAATTTAATTTTAATGGTGTGTAATTAAAAAGATTCCCTTTAAATTTTTTATAACTCATTGGACACACGTTCGGTTATGCATATAAATTTTTTAATTGACAGGAATGTTGATAATAAATTTATGTTTTTAACATGCGTAACTTAATTAAATGAATGGATTTCTTCATGTGAGAGATTTTTATGTCTATAGAAATAACATTAATGATTATGACAATGGCAGCACCTTCAATGTCAGTTTGTTCCTTGGGCTGGAAAGAGGAGCCTTTTTCTTTAATGTAAGGTGCAGCAGAGGAGGGAAGTGAAGTTGCTCAGGTTCATATGGGATTGATGTATGGTATAGGTCAAGACGACAACAAAGCCGTTTATTGGTATGAAAAATCAGCCAAGCAAGGACATATTGACGGACAGTTTTACCTTGGTTGGATATACGATGAAGGTTTAGATGTGGAGATAGACGATGAACAGCCTATGTACTGTTATCAACAATCCCCAAAACAGGAGCATGCAAAAGCTCAAAATAATCTAGGAAATATGTACCATACAGGGAAAGCTGTGGATAAAAATGACAGAAAAGCTATTCATTTATATGAGCAAGCAGCCCCAAAAGGTATTTTGGAATCCCAATACAACGTTGGTTTACTGTATTTTCTTGGACGTGGGTTGCTAAAGATAATCTTCAAGCGTACGTATGGATGTTTGTATCGCGGGCTAATGGCTATCATGACAATAACAGAATGCTAGAAAAATTTGTTAAAACGCTTACCAATGATGAACAAAATAAAGTTCAAGATATGAGCAAGTTCTATTTGGAATATATCAGTCAAAATTGTAGTAGCTGATAATTTAACTAGCATTGCTAGTGAAATCAGTGCATAACATAGTTAGATGGTATAGATGGCTTTGGTTTTTAGGGAAAGGAAAATAAAAGCGGCTTTAGCCGCTTTTTTAAAATGGCTTTCCACCGTTTACAGCGACCTTATTATCATAAACAATATTACTTGTATACATAATTAGCGCTACTTCATCGTCACCCGATTGGTTTTCCCAAGAGACTGTTCCAAATCCCCATTCAGCTCGATTTGATCTTGGAGCCTTAATTGAAAATTTGTTTGTGGCTTTTGGATCGACAATAAAACTTTCTTTGTATCCCCAATCTAAGAGGTTGATAACATTTCCATCTCGATCGTACAATTTTAAATTAACACTGATGGGGTTATTAGTGATGTTTGTGACATAGAAGAAAGCTGCGTGATTACTTTCCCAAGTTGGGATAATTGTTTTACCACTTCCAGAAAAAGCAGTTTGCGAAAAAAAGAGTGTTAAAGCCAAGAAAAAATACTTCATATTCAACCTTTAGATATTATTGGAAAGGAAGTCGACACTAGCAATTTGGAAAGGCTTATTCATGTTTGATATCTCAATTTTATTCTAAGATACTGACTGAAATGTATTTAATTGAATTTAAGTATGAAAAATGGAAGTAGAATACCAGTAGCCCATTTCAGATTTTCTTGACCTGCATGCAATGGTTTGTTGTATAAAATTTATTCAGATCACCTTGCTTAGTGACGTTGAGTTTCAATTAAGTACACATAAGTATGTACTGAGAGAAGTAAAGTTCAGTTAAGCTAAGCTATGGATAAGTCTCCTCTCAAAACTCTAGAAGCACGTGTAAAAACTTAGAACTCACTCTCCATGTCTTTTAATACAATATTGCAACTTAATTTTACGTCGCTAAGTTTAGCTTGTAGTGGTGATTTTTGTTGATATTTTAGTTACAGGCTTTAATGTTTTTGGGTAAATTGACGAGTTATAGGTAATAGTTAAAAAGCGTTTAATTGATATTTAGTTTGCGTGATATCTTTAGTTCGAAATTAGACGGTGGCGTACGCCCTCCCTTGACGAGGAATAAGGCAATATATTCAACATCTAAAACACTAAGAGAGAATCAAAATGGAAATTGATAGAGGTTCAATTATTGAGTCGCACAGGCTTGCTAGTCCAGGTCTACGTTACTTAGGACAACTCATCGACGGCGTAATTAGCATTTCAATGTTCATTTTTTCGCTTTGGGCTGCCAATTTAATTGGCTTATCCCAAGAAATCGCAAGTTTAATTGCCTTTTTCGGAGCAGCGATATACTTCCTGCTTTCTGATGGCTTAGCACAAGGACAAAGTTTCGGTAAGAAGCTATTAGGTATATCAGTCATTGATTCGGTTACAGGGAAAAGTTGCAGCTTCCCACAGTCATTTTTCCGCAATGTGCTTACGCCACTTATCGGCATGTTTGATGCAGTATTCATTCTTGGTAAAAGAAGACAAAGGCTAGGCGACAAGTTGGCAAACACAATCGTTATAGTCAGGTAGTCGATAAACAGCTCTAGGTATCCTGTGTATATAAAACTATAGATTTTTTCGTGGAGAGTATTTTGAAAGATTATCAAGTGTATCTATTTGATATGGATGGGACGTTAGTGAATTCGGAGCCGCTAAAAGGGAAGGCGCTGGCGTTAGCGTGCGCAGATTATGGCTCAGAGGTTGATTTTAACATTTATAAGGATGTGATGGGTGAAAGCTGGTCAGTAGTGACAGGACATTTCTTTGAAGCGGCATCGATTTATCCGATGTTAGAAGAGTTTAATTCCCATTTTCGCACTCACTACGAGCGTCTTTTATCAGATAACTTAGAGTTAAATACAGGCGCAAAAGAGTATATTGAACAATTAAACAAGACAGGGAAAACATGTGGTGTTGTTAGCTCAGCGGCAACATGGATGGTGGACAACATCCTCGAGACGTTAAATCTTACAGAAGCTTTCGAAATTGTCATTACTCAAGAGCATGTGACCAAGCATAAACCCGATCCTGAAGCTTATAATTTAGCTTTGTCACAGCTAAATGCCTCTCCAGAGAGCACGTTGATTTTTGAAGACTCGACTGCTGGGGTTTTGGCCGGTAAATCAAGCGGTTGTGAAGTTGTCGTGATTAAGCATGAGTTTAATGGCAAAAATGACATGAGTGCAGCTTCTAAAGTAATTGAAGCCTACGATGAAATGTTAGTACAGCAATAAACTTGAGAGTGATTCACAACGCTCGGCATTTTATTCTCAATATCCAAATATTGATGCGTGAGTTTGTTTCGGTACAAGGAGGGAGTTTGAATCAAGAAGCATACTGGGATGAACAGTTTAAAGAAAGTGCTTGTATTTGGGGAAATAGACCAAGTATTACCGCTGATATAGCTTTATCTCATTTCAAAGAAAACCAAGTGCATAGCATCTTAATTCCCGGTGTGGGGTATGGTAGAAATAGTAAGCTGTTTACTTCTAATGGATTCGATGTAACCGGCGTAGAGATATCATCAACGGCTTGTAACTTAGCCCGTAATTATGACCCACGAATAAATTTATTTCATGGTTCGATTTTTGATGTAGAGCTACCAGAAGAAAAATATGACGCCATTTTTTGCTTTGATGTACTTCATTTGTTTCTAGAGAAAGAACGCAGCAGATTCATCGATAAATGCAGTCGCTTTGTAAGACCGAATGGCTTTATGTTCTTTACCGCGCTTTCAGAAAATGATGATTACTTTGGGTGTGGGACAGAAGTAGAAGCAGCTACTTTTGAGGTGAAAGCTGGAAAGTACATACATTTTTTCACCGAACCGGATCTAACGAATAGTTTCCGGCAGTTTACGAAACTTGAAGGTGGTCAAGTCATCGACAGTGTCAGTCATGCTAAGCACGGACAAAAAGCATATGAAGTCAGATATATTTTCGTTCAGAAGTGTTAGCAGGAATCGCATGGTGCTCAGAGGTAGGTGATGGACACGACGATGAATCAGCGTAATAGTGTAAATTGGTACCACTTTGGCTGTTTAACAAGGCGCTATGTATGCTTGATATAAATCTGGGAACGATAATGAACAACTTGTTTACCTATATATTGGCGATGAATGAAGGCTCCGACTGTTTGACGTTCACAGAGGAGACAAATAGAGCCCAAACATTGGAAGAAGACGGCATTATTACCGAAAGCAGTGAGTTAACCGCAAAGTTTATCAACGGTGTTACGATAAGAAAGTTAACTGAACTCGAATCATCAGCTCACTTCTCGGAGGTCGTTTGTGAGGAGTGCTGGATTTCATATGAGGTGATAGAACAACCTAACACTATAAATATTAAACCGAATAAAAAGAACTTTACGAATAAGTGCCAAGAGGCGTTTTGGCTAAAAATCAAGAAGGTACAATCAGGTGTATAGCAATCGCATAAGAATGTTTGGCGACACATGATATTTTATGGTGTTTACGCACAGAGTGGAAATAGGGTGCTCTATCTTACCAACTTGGCTTAGCTTCTGACCTAGGGCCACCAAACACAATACTGTACGCATTCATACTGACACTATGGCTGAAATCGATAATGCCCAGTTATTTTATAGTCAAACAGCATATCTTCAATGACGGTTCCTGCGCCTATATTGTGCACAATTAGTGGGCGCTTTTCTCCATCTGAGTACTTGTCAATCACAATGCCAATATGTGGAAGGTTTCCTGGTAGCATCCACGTAACTATATCCCCAGCTTGGTAAGAAGATGGATTTGAAGATACTGGCAGAGAGGTGCCGTGGCGAGAGAAAAAAGTTTGAAGGTTGGGGACTCTTCTATGGTCAATGTTTCTATCAGTGGTACTAAGCCCCCAGATACGTTTTGAGGGGTATTTATTAAAGTTATCGCGCATATCTTCGTGTACTAAAACTTGAAGATCGATGCCGAGTTTGCGATAACTGCGAATAATCACGTCCGTGCAGACTCCAATCCCTTCAGGAACGTCTCCGTTTGGATAGTTTATACCGTAGTATGAGCCATCATATTGAACATCAAAGGTTGTCCTTTCTTTCGCAGCTTCAGTAAGGAGCTCAGAGAAAGACGCTTCTGCAAGGGCATCCGATGACAACGCCATCGCGATCAATAAAAGAGAGAGTTGCACGAAACCTCCTTGTTTCATGTTTGCTTAGCTACTGGCTCGAATATAACGAAACGCCATTTAGCTTTTGTGCGAGCTTAGTACCAAATGTTTGATATACCTTAATGGCTAAGGTGGAATCGGTGGTTTCATCAATAGCTAAATGAAGTGCGTCATGAATCGCTTGTTTATCGTCAGGATAGAATTTTAAGAGACTTTCTGAGCACTTATCGAGATCCGTGTACCAGCTGTCGTCTTCATGTGCGATGAGATAATAAGCGGTTCGTAATATCTTCTTTGCCATCGATTTACTTTTGATCGCTTCCGTCAAACTTTGGTTATCTTTAATAGCGATGATGAAAGCTGCCAGATCATGATTGAGTTCGTGTGCAATTTTGATATTTGGCTTATGTTTGCAAAAGCCTACGGACAAATCTTCTCCCCAAATGCAACAGCAAGAATGCTTCAACCAAAACTGCCATCGATACTTCTCTCTTGGGTTAAGAACTTCTTCAACATGGCCTGAGTCAAAGTCAATCTTACTGACGATAGGAAATTGCAGCTGAAGATCGAGAGATAGCTGGGCAAGGTACTTGGTATCTGCGTCGTTGATTGGTTCATTAAAGACCAAAGACAGATCTAAGTCTGATAGAAAAGGTATAGCACTGCCTTTTGCGATACTGCCATACAAGTAAACGCTATGAAGCGTGCCACTGAGGCTTGATTGCAATGATTGCAGGGTTGTTTCAATGAGGTGAGTAAACTCAGGTTGAATACGATCTTGTGAGCACGGGTTGATGATGTAGCCTTGATGATCTAATCCGTTATTTTTCAAATATCCATCTCCATATGCGGCCACGCGCTTGTTCGTTATGGGTTTAAACTATCTTTTATTTCGCCAGTAAGTTACGAGAAAGGCGATAGCCGATAGCAACAGGAAAAACCAAGAAAGAGGTATGAAACCAAAAGCCTCAACTAGAAAACCGTTCTCATCTATATATGACGGAGCAGCACGGTAGAGTAGAACACATAAGCCACTAATTAGAACAAAGGTGATACTTAACCAATAGTTTTTTAGATAGTGCATTCTTCACCTTACTTTAAATTTATTACTAATCTAATTAGATGCTACCTACACTATCAAATCTATTTGATGGCGTCGAAATTTAAAGGTGCTTGTTATAAGTGAAATGTTAATTTTCGTTATTGTATTTTTTATCAATTGTCGTGAGCAAGGTTTGATTTTTAGTGCGATGTGATTTCTATCATGTTAAAAAATGCAAGAATGGAATAACAAAAAACAATAATGGGTAAACACACGATGAAAGTGAAAGGTTTCACGTTAATTGAGCTTGTTGTCGTCATCGTAGTACTTGGCATACTTGCGGTGGTCGCGGCACCTAGGTTTTTAGGTGTTACTACAGACGCACATGTCGCATCTGTCCAAAGAAGCGGTGCATCTTTTAAAACGGCGATTAGCCTTGCACACTCTAAAGCGATGGCTATGAATGGTGGTGGTCCGGCGGATAATCTTCAAATCTACGGTGATGGGCCTGAAGATCAACTAGATATCAACCAGTGGGGATTTCCTGCTCAGCAATACCCTCCTTATGAGGAGTTTCCAACGTTAAATAATAGTGCTGACTGTATTTCAGTATGGAATGTTCTCTTTGTTGAACCACCAACAATTTCGACATCCAGCGATGTAAATCGGTCCGAATATCAAGCGAACTATATTAACCCTGGTCAATGCCGTTACAACTATAATACTCTGCCGGAGTTATCCATCTTTTATAACTCGCAAACTGGCGATGTCATTATTGATGACGACCCAGATTCATAACTGGTAAAGAGCCGCATTATGCGGCTCTTTTTCTATCGTTAATCATAACCGCTCAATCATCAAACTTTACTCTAGTTAGCGATGTAATACTCTGTCGTGAAATGGCAATTATATCTTCGAGCAGCTCGATATGATGCACCTGTATTGAGACAACTGACTTGGAGATAGAAACCATGAGTATCGTAATTAAAAATGCAAACGTGTTTAACGGTGTGGATGAGCAACTTCAAAAGAACGTAGACATTCTAATTGAAAATAATCTAATCACACAAATCGGGAAAGTGGATGACTCGAAGGCTGAGAAAATCATTGATGCCGAAGGTAAAACGGTCATGCCTGGCTTAATTGATGCTCATGTGCATATCACGCTATCAGCGCCATTCAATGTGATTGATACCATGACACGTGAAGAAGTGGCGATTCGCTCAGCGAAAATCTCTGAAGAAATGTTAATGCGTGGTTTTACTACGATTCGAGATGTTGCTGGTAACACCCTTGGTTTGAAGAAAAGCATCGATAATGGCTATGCAAAAGGTCCTCGCATTTTGCCATCAATGGCGGCAATTTCTCAAACTAGTGGTCATTCAGATTACCGTCAAAATCAAGCTCAAGAACGTTTAGCAAACGGGCATGAAGATTCGCCAATGATGAAGTTAGGGGCGATGAAAGTAGCTGATGGCCGAGCGGAGGTGCTCAAAGCGGTTCGTGAACAGTTATTCGTGGGTGCATCTCAGATCAAAATCATGGCTGGCGGCGGTGCATCTTCAACGTTTGATCCACTAGACACGCTGCAATACACACTGGATGAAATGAAAGCCGCTGTTGAAGCTGCTAGTGATTACGGTACGTATGTCGCTGCTCATATTCATACCGCAGATGCAATGCGAAGAGCGGCAGAGGCGGGTGTGATGTCTTTCGAGCATGCAACTATCATGGATGATGATATTGCTCAAACGATTAAAGAGAAAGGCATTTGGGTTATTCCATCTTACTTTACTTCATCTTTGATTGCCGAGCGTAAGATTCCGCTACCAAACGAAGAGACTTATCGCAAAACTGAACGAGTAGGCAAAGCAATGTTTAAATCTGCAGAGCTTATCAAAAAGTACGATATTCAAAACCTTGCGTTTGGTACCGACTGTGTAGGTGAAACCAACGTCCATGCAACGCAATTAAATGAGTTTGGTGCGATTGAAAAAACGTTCGATACCATTACAGCGCTTCGCATGGCAACGTCAAACTGTGGACGCCTATTTGAAATGTCGACATACCAACACCCGTACCAAGAAGGAAAACTGGGACAAATCGCTGAGGGTGCTTATGCAGACTTATTGATCATTGATGGTAACCCCCTTGACGGCGTCGAGTGTGTCGCAAATACAGAGACACAGAAGCTAATCATGAAAGACGGTGTTGTATACAAAAACACTTTATAAATAAGTTGTATTAGTTCCGACTAGATCTGACACTTCAATTTGAAAAGAAGAGAGTTACCCACTTTGATTAAAGGTGCTGAATCCGTAATCAAAGACAATAAGAGGTAGCTCTCATGCTTCATGCTAGCAACCCAATCATCAAACACGCCTTAAGATACTAACAAGCGGCGCTAATCTTCTAATTTCAGCGATTACTTTTGCTGCGTTCATTGCTGGCTTCCTTATATAGAACTGTGAAAATAAAGGTGTTAAGAATTAGGTCGAAAACGAAAGTAGACATTAGGGCGCTTTGGTTCTGGTCTGAATACTTGAAGCATGGATATAGGTAAACAGCAAATACGAACACGATAGAAGAGTAGGCAAGAAATAAAAGCTGCTTTCGAGTAAATAGAGTGACGCCCTTAAAGATGCCAAACATAGCCACCAGCACAAAATACCCGATAAAGAAACTGATAGCGTTAAGCCCTTTCTCAATAAAGTCACCAACGTACTGATAACCGCTTGCTGCAGATAGTGATATCGTAATAAATAAGAATATGATTATTGAAAGGTTTTTATTGGTTTTATCCATGTCGCCTCCTAAAAAAACGACTATAACACGAGGAAAGTGGAGGCAAAAAATTGCTCGATTTTAATCGAGTTAAGCAAGATGTTGCTTGAGCGTAGCTACGGAACTGACATCCACCCCCCTAGCTTCGCTTATTGTATAGAGAAAACCCCCAGCTAGGCTGGGGGTTCCGTAAAGCTTACAGCTATGAGTCAGTTATATAACCCCTTTCAATTTGATAAAAACGTCTTGTGATCTGGCAACTGCAAGAGTTAATTAAGAATTGAAAGGGGTCCCAATGGGGGAAGAAAATAGCTTAGAGCATACGCGTTGGAACTGTAAATATCATGTGGTTTTTGCACCTAAGTACCGAAGACAGGTGTTCTATGGTGAGAGACGAAGGGCAGTAGGAGAGATACTTAGAAAACTATGTGAATGGAAGGACGTGAATATTATTGAAGCGGAATGCTGCGCAGATCATATTCATATGCTTTTAGAGATACCACTGAAGATGAGTGTTTCCTCGTTTATGGGGCATTTGAAAGGAAAAAGTAGCCTGATGCTCTATGAGCGATTTGGAGATTTGAAGTTCAAGTACAGGAATCGAGAATTTTGGTGTCGAGGGTATTATGTAGATACGGTAGGAAAAAACACAGGCAAGATACAAAGATACATAAAGTACCAACTAGAGCAGGATAAAATGGGGGAGCAATTGTCGATCCCGTATTCAGGTAGCCCGTTTACGGGCCGCAGGAAATAGTCATATGCAAATGTCAGATCACTATGCGCCTGCTAGGGCGCTGCCAGTAGGAGAGCCCTATAGGCGCATATGAAAAACCACCGGCTATGCCGGTGGATAATTTTTTATGTGTAAAAAGCCGGCAAGCTTAATTTGTGCTTGTCGTGATGTGGCAATTAATCTCGGCTGTGGGCTGTATATTGAAGATAATTTCCGACAACAGAGAGAAACATTATGTCTCATCATTTCAAAGACTATCGCCCTTTACTAGAACGTTCACTAGAGCATGCAACCGCTTACCTAGAGTCACTAGGCGAGCGTCCTGTTGATAAAGAAACCACATCTCAGCAGCTAAGAGAGTTGATTGGAGGTGATTTACCAAGTGTTGCGAGTGAGCCAGGAAAAGTCATTGATGATATGGTGAATGCACTGGATGCCGGCCTAGTAGCGTCTGGTGGCCCCCGTTTCTTTGGTTACGCAATTGGCGGTACATTTCCAGCGTCTTTAGCGGCAGATTGGTTAGTCAGTGCTTGGGACCAGAATGTCCCCTACTATGTTTCTAGCCCTGCGATGGCAGTCGCTGAAGAAACCGCGGCAGAGTGGATGGTAGAGTTGCTTGGTCTCACTCCAGGATCGGCAGTTGGCTTTACCTCAGGAGCGCAAGAGGCAATTTACACATCTCTGATCACTGCACGTAATTCGTTACTCGCAAAAGCTGATTGGGACGTCGCGACAAAAGGTTTGTATGGTGCACCACGCATCAACGTAGTGGTGAGTGACCAGATCCATTCAACTATCAAGCGAGCGCTTTCCATGATTGGCCTTGGAGTCGAATGTATTAAAAAAGTACCGACAGACAGCAATCTTCGATTGATTCCATCAGAGCTGAACCGAGTTCTGTCTGATTGCAGTGGACCTGCGCTAGTTTGTGCTCAGGCTGGTTGTATCGATTCCGGTGCCTTTGACCCATTTGATGAAATCGCAGATGCGGTCGCAGCGCATGAAAACGCGTGGTTGCATGTTGATGGTGCGATTGGCCTTTGGGCTGCAGCGAGCGACAGCCAGAAACATCTATTGAAAGGCATTGAGCGAGCGGACTCGATTGATACTGATGGTCATAAATGGTTTAACATGCCTTACGATTGCGGCATGGTAATTGTTAAAGACCCTAGCAAAATTACGAGTGCGATGGGTGGTAGTAATATGGGGGATTACTTGAATGATGCCATGGAGAAACCGGACCGAAATGCGATCAACTTTGGCATCGCGGCATCACGACGTGCACGAGGTTTACCTGTTTATGCTGCATTCAAGTCATTGGGTAAAGAGGGTATTGTTGCTCATCTAGACAATTGTGTCACGTTAGCAAAGCGTATGGCAGATAAGTTGGCGCAAGTACAGGGGGTTACCATCCTTAATGATGTGGTGTCTAACCGATTCTCTGCGCAGTTTGGCATTGGTGATGATGAATATCGCAATGAACTTACTGATCGTGTCGTACATCGGTTGCAGCAAGAGGGATTCTTATACCCATCAACATCAGGTTATAAAGGTCTAAAAACCATGTTGTTCTCGGTGCTCAACTATCACACCTCAGAACAAGATATTGATCAATCAGCAGAAAAGATCATTCAAGCCTATAAGGCAGAACTTGCACTGATGTAGTTTCTATTTTAGAACCCTGCCTTTTAAAAACCGCACTTTGTTAAGTGCGGTTTTTGTTTTAACGATTCATGTATGGAAGTAAGTTAACCCTTTCATTCCTGGGCATGTGAAAGTCCGTTTTTGTAGCTGACAGACCTAAGCTCACTTGAGGTAGAGAGTAGGCTCGAAACTCGTGTAAGGGAGTCTGGGTACCTTATTTAGTAAGGCTTCGGTTTAGTGCATGCACTGTTGTGATAGAAATGGTTACTTGAAACGCTTGAGGGCAAATCTCTACAAAAAAGCCACCACTAAACAGTGATGGCTTTAAGGATTTTGGTTCGATTAGTATTTTACAAACAACATCTTTCTTAAGCTATTGCATCGTGATTTATCCAGTGGATCGCCAAGATATTCTCCATCTTCAGCGGCTTTCTTCATCACTAGGGCTCTCGCTCGATCACCGCTGTCTAGGTCTTGATACTCTTCCAGTGTTTTGAGCTTCAATAAACGGTATTTCGATTTGTCTTTGCCAGAGGCGACGCGATCGTAGCAGTAACTCATCGCTCCTGCATTTGCGCCAACCTTGCTGGCGTCGGTAATCGCATTAGCGTTAAAACCAATAGTGCTTGTAAGTAAAATCAAAAGGGCATTACGTGCTTTCATTTCTCTTTCCTAATTCAAACAAGTTGATAAGTAAGATAAAGGGGAATGACTTTCAAAAATTGCCATTTAGCGGCAAGAATAAATACACAAGCAAATTATATTTCATTGTCCTGTGGTGAGTTGGTACAACGAGTAGAATTCACGGCTGAACTGAGGCTCACGTCAATGCAATGTGCTTTGACTATCTTCTCAGCATTGACGCTCTATACTTCTATCAGTACTCTCGCTTAAAAGGAAATACCTGAATTAGGAAGTTATGGTTTATGCATAAGTGCATGATTGCATTAAAATTCAAACTCGTAAGCCTTGTTCACCTACAGAGACACTTATGAGATCGATCACCAGCGTACGATTGATTTGTGATGCCGCACAGAAGCGAGGTATTCCTTTGGAGGAATGCTTAGCGGGCACAGGGCTGACAGAGCAAGACCTAGTTAAAGACGATCTAAAACTCACCATGCCGCAAGAAGTCGCGGTGATAGAAAACTACGTCAAACTGGCGCCAAGTGAAGTGGGGCTCGGCGCTGAAATAGGTCAGCAAATGCATGTGAATGTGTTCGGAATTTGGGGATTTGCGATACTAACCAGTCCGACGATGCGTGCGGCATTCAACACAGCAATCGACTATGTCGCGCTCTCTTTGGTAATAGCCAAACTGACTTTCAAAGAGACGCAAGAAGGTGGTGAGCTGAGCTTCGGCATGTCTGGTTTGTCTGAGCGAGTAACGCCTTTCATCTTGGAAAGGCATACCGCCGTTACACTCAACTTTATGCGTGAGGCATTACCTCTGCCCGCACTGGAAGACCTTTATCTGAAAACCACGCTAGATAACCCAGACCACATCGACAAACTTAGTCAGGTTCTTGGTATTCACGTTAAAGGCGGGGACTCACACCATGCGTTGGTGATTCCTCATTCTATGCTCAATCAACCGCTGCCAAAAAGCGACCCTGTTACCTTGAAGTTCTGTCTGGAGCAGTGTGATGCCATTGTGGCTCAGGGAGAAGACGAAGAGAAACAGTGGACCGAGCGAGTGAAAGAAGTGGTTCTCGAAGATATCGCAGAAGAGAAGACGCTCAGTGCGGTCGCCGATAAACTCTCAATGACAGAGCGAACCTTAAGGAGACGTTTGAGTGACGAAGGGACAACTTATCGAGAACTGTATGCCAACACGCGTTTGACCATTGCTCGACAGTTACTTGAAGCTTCTTGTTTGAACGTAGAAACCGTCGCATGGCGAGTGGGGTATGCCGAGCCAGCCAGTTTTATTCGAGCCTTTGTAAAGCAGTTCGGCTTCTCGCCTGGCAGCATCAAGAAAACGTGTTGATCACAAACAGCCCCAATGACTCTTAGCGTCATTAGGGCTATTTGGTTTTAGAATTTCTTCAGACGATTCAACTGGAAGTTGGTGAAGAAGTTGAACATCTTATTTCCCCAAGGTGCAGAGATGTACTGGCTCGCATCAAAGCGACCTTTGATCACAATCGATTTCGCTTTCGAGAAGTTCAAGAAGCCTTCTTTGCCGTGGTAGTGCCCCATGCCTGAAGGCCCTACACCGCCAAAAGGCATATCATCGACCATGGTATGGGTCATCACTTCATTGATACACACGCCGCCTGAATGTGTGTTTTCTACCACTTTCTCGATGCGGCTCTGATCCCAGTCGAAGTAGTACAGGGCAAGCGGTCTGTCCTTACTTTGGACGTATTGAATGGCGTCATCAAGCGTTTCGTAAGGTACTAGCGGCAGAATTGGGCCAAAGATCTCTTCACGCATCACTCGCATGTCGTGAGTGACATTCTTAACCACATGCATAGGCAGTTTTCGAGTCCCAGAGAAGTCTTCGTTTGCTGGGTTTATCACCATCACTTCTGCGCCTTTTTGTTTCGCGTCAGCAATGTTGTCAGCCAATCTATCGCGCTGCCTCTCTGTAATGATGGAGGTGTAATCTGGGTTGTCACGCATGGTTGGATAATGCTTGGAGATGGCGTTTTTGAATGCTTCTGCAAACTCATCCACCTTTCCATTTGGCACTAAAATGTAGTCGGGTGAGACGCAAACTTGTCCAGCGTTGAGACCTTTACCAAAAGCGATGCGTTTAGCTGCTTCTTCAATAGGGAAGTCTTCGTGGATGATAGCAGGAGATTTGCCGCCCAATTCTAGGGTCACAGGAGTCAGGTTCTGTGCTGCCGCCTGCATCACAATGCTACCCACCTGAGTTGAGCCAGTGAAAACAATATGGTCAAACGGTAATTTTGTGAATTCGGTCGCGACTTCAACACCACCATTGACCACGACAACCTCGTCAGAGGTGAAATATTCGGAGATCATTTGCTTCATCACTTCACCCGTCTTTGGGGCAAATTCAGAAGTTTTGATCATTGCCAAATTACCCGCCGCCAGCGCGCCAGCCAAAGGTGATAAACCTAAGAAAATAGGGAAGTTCCAAGGCACAACAATCCCAACAACACCGAGTGGTTGGTAATGCACTTTAGTTTTCGCGCCGAACAACATTAAAGGCGTTTTGCGACGAGATGGTTTCATCCACTTACGCAGGTTTTTCTTGTTGTAATGAATCCCTTCAAGAATAGGCAGAAGCTCAATCATCAAGGTTTCAGCGTTTGAGCGTCCGTTGAAATCTTGATCTACCGCGTCTATGAGGCGGTCTTGATAGGCAAGCAGAGCGGTGTGCAGCCTTTGAAGACGTTCAATACGCATGCCAGCGCTTGGATTTGGAATGGTTAAGAAAGCACTTTTCAATGTTTCTAACGTTGGACGAAGCGCCGCTTCTGGTTGGTCAATGTCGTAAAGTGGTTGAGCTGACATATCTGACTCCTCATTAGTATCTGCGTTTATGGAATTCAGTATGTCTTTAGCAAAGTGAACTTCACATGTTGATAGCGGACATTTTATTGTCCAAACCGGACAACAAAAACAAAGAATGTCATCAAACTGAACGATCTTGACTGCCACAAGGTGTTTACATCCTGGTGCAATGAACTTGATGTGATGAAGCGGTATGCCATTCCTTGGTCAATTAACAAACTTAAAAATAAAATGTGTAGAAAATATTTGAGTTCATTGCATTTGTCTTTGTTTGTACTTTTGATAAGCACGGGGTTTTCATGAGTCTTTGCAGCTATAACTTGCGCTATAAATACTCTAATTATTGATTTTAAAAGTTTTTGTGTTTCTGTTTTTACGTGTTAAATCTTCATAAATTCTCTCTTTTTTCAAGTTTTAATAATGATTGTTGTCGAAATGATTCGGCTGTTTCTGTTGTTTTTTCTAGATAATTAGTTTGAGTTCGAAGTAAATTTGAGGCATTTTATATTTAACTAACCGTTCAATTAAAAATAACAAGGATGCAGAATGCCCAAGGTTGGGATGCCTGAAATCAGAAAACCGCAGCTAGTCAAAGCGACGATGTCGGTCATTGACAGAGTAGGTTTACACGCCGCGAGTATCTCCTTGATCAGCAAAGAAGCAGGGGTATCAACGGGGATCATTAATCACTATTTCGGTGGTAAGCACGGTCTGTTAGAAGAGACCATGCGTGAGATCCTGCGCCAGCTTTCTGCCACCATCAAAGAGAACCTAAGCCAACTACCGGCTGATGCGCATCATCAACGTATTAACGCCATCATCGACGGCAACTTTGTGGGTTTTCAAGCCGAGAACCAAGTGGCAAAAACTTGGTTGGCATTCTGGTCTTACTCCATGCATGACGCGCAACTCAAACGTCTGCAACGAGTGAATGAACGACGCCTCCTTTCTCACCTAAAAAAAGAATTAAAAGCTTTGCTGGATCAAGACCAAGCAGGGCTAGTAGCGCATGGTATTGCGTCACTGATTGATGGCATTTGGCTGCGCGGAACGCTCAACCCGCAAGGCATCGATGCCGAGAAAGCTCGCGTCATCATTAACGACTATCTCGATAAACAACTCACGTTCTACTCAAAACAAAAATAAAGAGTCAAACCTTCAAATGGATATGAAAGCACACTACATCGATGGTGCCACGCACCTAGGATGCTCAGAAGAACACTTCACCACATACAATCCAGCCAATGGTGAACCGCTTGCAAATGTGAAGCAGGCTAACCAGCAAGACATGCAAGCAGCAATTGAATCTGCCAAACGTGGTTTTGCGATTTGGTCTGCAATGACGGCGACAGAACGAAGCCGCATTTTGCTTAAAGCGGTGGCGCTACTTCGTGAAAGAAACGACGAACTGGCAGCATTAGAAGTCGCGGATACGGGCAAACCAATCCAAGAAGCGAATTGCGTAGACATTGCCACGGGCGCGGATGTGATCGAGTACTACGCAGGTCTTGCGCCTAGCATGCATGGCGAACAGCAACCGCTGAATGAATCACAGTTTTTCTACACTCGTCGCGAACCTCTGGGTATTTGCGCGGGCATTGGGGCATGGAACTACCCAATTCAAATCGCGATGTGGAAATCTGCTCCTGCGCTTGCTGCGGGTAATGCGATGATCTTTAAGCCATCAGAAGAAACCCCGTTAACCGCACTCAAGCTGGCAGAAATCTACAGCGAAGCGGGATTGCCAGATGGCGTGTTCAACGTTATTCAAGGTGATTACCGAGTAGGGCAAATGCTCACCGCACATCCAGACATCGCTAAAGTCTCTTTCACGGGCGAATCCGGTACGGGCAAAGTGGTGATGGGTGACAGTGCCAATACGCTAAAGCAAGTGACTATGGAACTTGGTGGCAAATCACCAATGATCATTTTTGAGGATGCCAAGCTAGACGATGCGGTTTCTGCTGCAATGGTTGCAAACTTCTACACCCAAGGCGAGGTTTGTACGCACGGTACGCGCGTGTTCGTTCATGAAGGTATTTATGATGAGTTTGTCGTTCAACTTAAGAAACGCACCGAACTGCTGGTGGTTGGCGATCCGCTTGATGAGCAAACTCAAATTGGCGCGCTGATTTCTAAAGAGCATGAATCAAAAGTCCTTTCCGCAATTGAACAAGCGAAAGCAAGCAAAGCAACGCTACTAACCGGCGGCTACAAAGTCACAGAAAACGGTTTGGCGAGCGGCAATTTTGTTGTGCCAACGGTTTTCATTGATTGCGAAGACGACATGCCACACGTGCAGCAAGAGATCTTTGGTCCTGTAATGTCAGTGCTTAAGTTCAGTGACGAAGACGAAGTGATTGCACGCGCTAACAACACCGATTACGGACTTGCAGCTGGTGTGTTTACGCAAAACCTCTCTCGTGCACACCGCGTCATTCATCAAATTCAAGCAGGTATTTGTTGGATTAACACCTGGGGTGATTCTCCAGCTGAAATGCCCGTTGGCGGTTACAAACTGTCTGGCATTGGACGTGAAAACGGTGTCGAAACCCTCAAGCATTACACCCAAACCAAGAGCGTGTTAGTGCATTTGGGTGATTTCGATAGCCCTTACGTCTAATCAGTCAGGAGGATTTGTAATGCAACAACACTACGATTACATCATCGTCGGTGCTGGCTCGGCAGGCTGTGTTTTGGCGGATCGCCTGAGTGAAAGCGGTCAACACCAAGTGTTACTGTTGGAAGCGGGTGGCTCAGACAAGAGTATCTTCATTCAAATGCCAACGGCGCTGTCTTACCCAATGAACACTGAAAAGTACGCATGGCAGTTTGAAACTGTCGCGGAAGAGGGATTAGACGGACGCCAATTGCATTGTCCACGCGGTAAAGTGTTAGGCGGAAGCTCTTCGATTAACGGTATGGTTTACGTTCGTGGTCATGCTTGTGACTTTGACGAATGGGAAGCAGAAGGCGCAAAAGGCTGGAACTACCAAGCTTGTCTGCCGTACTTCCGTAAAGCGGAAACGTGGACAGGCGGCGCAGACGAATACCGTGGCGACAGCGGTCCAGTAGGGACGTGTAACGGCAACGACATGAAGCTGAATCCACTCTACCAAGCATTTATCGAAGCGGGTAAAGATGCAGGTTACCCAGAAACGCAAGATTACAACGGTTACCAGCAAGAGGGCTTCGGTCCTATGCACATGACAGTAGACAAAGGCGTGCGCGCTTCTACCTCTAACGCTTACTTAAGCCGTGCAAAAAAGCGCAGCAACTTCACCTTGATGAAAGGCGTAACTGCTCATCGCATTTTACTTGAAGGTAAGAAAGCGGTCGGCATTGAGTTCGAGCAATCCGGCAAGATCAAACAGTGTTTCGCCAACAAAGAAGTGGTGTCGAGCGCAGGTTCTATCGGTTCGGTACAACTGCTGCAACTTTCGGGTATTGGTCCTAAGACTGTGCTTGAAAAAGCGGGCATTGAAGTGAAACACGCACTGGAAGGAGTGGGTAAAAATTTGCAAGACCACCTTGAAGTGTATTTCCAGTATCACTGCAAACAGCCGATCACGCTCAACAGCAAGTTAGGTTTGATCAGCAAAGGTTTGATTGGTACGGAGTGGATTCTGACGCGCAAAGGTCTGGGCGCAACCAACCACTTTGAATCGTGTGCGTTCATCCGTTCTCGTGAAGGATTGAAATCGCCAAACATTCAATATCACTTTCTACCAGCGGCAATGCGCTATGACGGACGCGCGGCATTTGATGGTCACGGCTTCCAAGTGCATGTTGGTCCAAACAAGCCAGAGAGTCGCGGCAGTGTCGAAGTGGTTTCTGCCAACCCAAATGACAAGCCAAAAATCGAGTTCAACTACATATCGACGGAACAAGATAAGCAGGATTGGCGAGACTGTATTCGTCTAACGCGTGAAATCCTCAACCAACCAGCAATGGATGCGTTCCGTGGTGAAGAGATCCAGCCCGGTCTTAACATCACCAGCGATGACGCGATTGATGAATGGGTAAAGCAAAACGTGGAAAGTGCTTACCACCCATCGTGTAGCTGCAAAATGGGCGCAGATGATGACCCAATGGCAGTTCTGAATGAAGCCTGCCAAGTGCGCGGCATTGAAGGCTTGCGCGTAGTGGATTCATCCATCTTCCCAACGATTCCGAATGGCAACTTAAACGCACCAACCATCATGGTCGCAGAGCGTGCTGCGGACATGATCTTGGGGAACGTACTCGAAGAATCGAATAACACACCGGTTTGGATTGCTCCGAACTGGCAAGAGACGCAAAGAATGCGTCCGCCGAAAAGAGACTTAAGCTCAATCTCATAAAGTCAGTAATCATTACAAGGAATTTAAACATGTCTACGATGACAAAAATCTTTTCATCTATCGCACTGAGTGCAGTAGCGACAGGTGCTTACGCTAACCAATGTGAAACCGTTCGATTTGCCGATGTCGGCTGGACAGACATTACTGCAACTACTGCTGTTACCTCTGAACTGCTAAAAGGCTTGGGCTACAAAACCAAGACCGATCTGCTATCTGTACCTGTGACGTACTCTTCAATGGCAAACGGCGACATTGACGTATTCCTAGGTAACTGGATGCCAACCATGGAAGGCGATATTGCCAAGTACCGTGAAGCTGGCACAGTGGAAACCGTTCGTGCAAACCTAGAAGGCGCAAAATACACACTAGCAGTGCCAAAGTACGTGTACGACGCGGGTGTGAAAAGCTTTGCTGACCTGGCAAAACATGCCGACAAATTCAAAGACCGCATCTACGGCATTGAGCCGGGTAACGATGGCAACCGTTTGATCCAAGATATGATCGACAGCGATGCATTCGGCTTGAAAGACTTCAGCCTAGTGGAATCAAGCGAAGCGGGCATGGTGTCTCAAGTGTCTCGTGCAGTGCGCCGTAACCAATGGATCGTTTACCTAGGTTGGGCTCCGCACCCAATGAACAGCAATGTTGAGATGGAGTACCTATCTGGTGGTGACGATTTCTTTGGACCTAACTATGGTGGTGCAAATGTTTACACCAACGTGCGCCAAGATTACCTATCTGAGTGTCAAAACGTGGGTCAACTGCTTAAGAATCTAGAGTTCAGCCTAGAGATGGAAAACCAGTTGATGGAAGCGATTCTAAACCAAAAGCAGAAGCCAGCGAAAGCAGCACAAGAATGGTTGAATGCCAACCCACAACAATTTGAAGCGTGGCTAGAAGGCGTGAAGACGCTAGACGGCAAAGACGCAAAACAAGCGATTACTTCTTACCTAAAAACAAACGCTTAATCATTCCTCTCTTTAGGAAAAGGTGGGTAGAGATGCCCGCCTTTTAACACAAAGGTTTTATTGTGAATTTTATTACGGACAACAAACTTCCGTTGGGTGAATGGATGGAAACAGGCGTGGATTGGTTAACCATGAACGCGTCGGGTTTCTTTGATGCTATCTCTATTTTTCTCGAAACCATCATTCTATTCGTGGTGGATATTTTCAAATGGATGCCACCGGCAGCACCTATCATCATGACCGCAGCGATTGCGTGGTTCCTACACCGCAGCATTCCTCTAGTTGTGTTTATCGTGCTCGCGCTGCTGACCATCCTCAACCTCGGCTACTGGCAAGAAATGCTGGAAACCTTTGTTCTCGTCTTCGCTGCGACAACGATTTCCGTATTAATTGGCGTGCCGCTTGGCATCATGGCGGCGCATCGCCCGTGGTTGTATACCTTATTGCGCCCGATACTCGATTTAATGCAGACCGTACCAACGTTTGTGTATCTGATCCCAACATTAGTTCTGTTTGGTTTAGGCATCGTTCCGGGGCTGATTTCTACCATTATCTTTGCCATCGCCGCGCCAATTCGTCTGACTTACCTTGGCATCACCAAAGTGCCAGAAGAGCTGATTGAAGCGGGTAAAGCGTTTGGTGCAAGCCGCATGAAATTACTATTCAAAGTCGAACTCCCAGCGGCTCTGCCAAGCATTATGGCGGGAGTGACCCAGTGCATTATGTTGTCGCTTTCCATGGTGGTGATAGCTGCACTAGTAGGTGCCGATGGTCTGGGTAAACCAGTCGTACGGGCATTGAACACCGTGAACATTTCTCAAGGCTTTGAAGCCGGTTTAGCGATTGTTTTGGTCGCGATTATTCTCGACCGCTTGTGCAAAGCACCAAACCAAAAGGAGGCATAACATGGATGCAATTACGATTGAAAACCTCGACGTTGTGTTTGGTCAGCAGCAAGAGCAAGCATTGGCGCTTTTAGACCAAGGTAAGTCTCGCCAAGAGATCATTGATGAAACCGGACAAGTGGTTGGTGTTGATAAGGTCTCAATGAGCGTCAAACAAGGTGAGATCTGTGTACTGATGGGGCTTTCTGGTTCGGGTAAATCCAGCTTACTTCGTGCCGTTAATGGTTTGAATGAGATCTCTCGCGGCTCACTCAAAATCAAAGATGGTGAAGACATGGTAGAGCTTGCCAATTGTGACGAGCAGACTCTGCGTAACTTGCGTACTCATCGAGTTTCTATGGTGTTCCAAAAGTTTGCGCTGATGCCGTGGTTAACGGTATTGGATAACGTGGCATTTGGTCTTGAGATGCAGGGCATTGGCAAAGCGGAACGTCGTAAAAAAGCGCGTGAACAACTTGAAATGGTTGGGCTAAGCGAGTGGGAGAGTAAATTCCCGCATGAGCTTTCTGGCGGTATGCAGCAGCGTGTTGGCTTGGCTCGCGCCTTTGCTATGGATACCGACATCCTACTAATGGATGAACCGTTCTCTGCGCTCGACCCGCTGATTCGCGCTCAGCTTCAAGATGAATTGATTCAACTGCAAGAGAAGCTCAACAAGACGATTTTGTTTGTGAGCCATGACTTAGATGAAGCGCTAAAAATTGGTAACAACATCGCCATTATGGAATCGGGCAAACTGATTCAACACGGCAAGCCTGAGCAAATCATCCTTGCGCCAGAAAACGAATATGTAGCAGATTTTGTGGCTCACACTAATCCGCTCAATGTTTTGAAAGGTCGTTCATTGATGCAAGCCAGTACCGAGCTTAAGCAGCAGAATGACCGTGTGTTGGTGTGCGCAGATAAGCAGATTTGGGTCGAGCAAGAGCCGAAAGGCTTAACGCTGGTGGATTCCGATAAGTCATTGGTGAATTGGGAAAGCGATTTAACCACACTCGACGACATCGGTGAAAGTACGGTCGTTCAAGCTAACCCAGACATCAGCATGCGTGAGGCGATTGAACTGAAGCAGCGCAGCAATCAACCTATCTTGCTGGTGGAAGAGAACAAGTTAGTGGGCGTATTGAGTGATAACGAGTTGTATGACGCGCTGCTTGGTAATTTTAAGTCCAAGCAAGTGGCGTAGCTGTTTCTTATCCCAAACGTTTGTTACCTTCTTAAAATAAAAAAGAGCCGCACTGATCAAGTGCGGCTCTTTTCAATTCAACGTCTGTTGTTGCTAAAGCTCTAGTTTTGCGTCAACACAGCTTTCGAAGTCGTCCAAATCACAACCTTTTTTGAAGAATTCCATTTTCTGTTCTTTAGTGTCAGCAAGTTTTGCTGCCGTGCGACAGCCAGAAACATCACCTAAATCACAGCTTTTTGCGTAGTAAAGTTGCGCGCCTACTTTATCACGAATGCGCTCTAGACCACGCCATGCAAAGTTGTAACAAGCTTGTGCGTCGTTGTTTTCACAACATGCAGTATGAGCTTCTTGTAGTGGTTTAGGGAAAAGTTCTACTTGCGCATCACAAACTTGCGTCACTTTCGCTGGCATTTTTGGTGGCACTTGAACGAAGAAGTTTTTCTCTGCGATGATTTCATCATTCAGCTTAACTGCCACTGTCCATTTACCGTTTGCAAGTTCTGCTTCTGATTCAAACTGCCACATTGCAAAGTTATCACGACCAAAGTAAAGCGTATCGTTCCAGCTGCTTTGAGTTGAGCCATTGATCTCAGGGTGAGTCACTTCAACGATAACCGGTAGGCTCTTATAAACTTTTCCTTCGGTTGCATCTGGTGTCATCGAAACTGACTGAGTTGCCGTGTAGCTAAAGCCAAAGAAGTTGCCAATTTCTGCAGGAACCGCGAAGCCTTTTTGGAAGTTATAACCAACAAGCTGCTTGTTTTTAAAAGCAGGCGTTGCAAGGCCAGACTTATTGATCTTAGCTGTCGCTCCAACCTTAACTTTGTTTTCAGATGTTTGCTCAACGTTAGTTTGTTGGTTGTTTTGCTCTTCTTTAGTGGTAGCACAACCACCAAGTAAAATAGAAAGGGAAATTAGGCCAAGTACTGACGCTTTACTGCTGATCATTATAATCCTGCTTATTTTGTGGGAGTTATATCGAAGTTTTTATTTGCCAAACAATGCTTTAGATTGGGAGGCTTTAAAGTGAGCGCGCAGTATATAGAGGAGAAACACTCAAGACAATTTGCTTGACTGCCAAGTGTTCAAAGTTTGAGGTTTATATAAAATTAAGCTTAATTTGGTGAGTTTTCGATTAATAGTGGATTCGTAAAACGAGAGGGGAGCCGTATAAACGACTCTCCTTAAGAAAACCAACTCGACTTATGACTTACAGAGTAGTAACCACGTCATCGATGTGAAGGCGTGCTTTAGGCAGGCCGTGGTTGTAGTCTTCGCCATCTTTGTGGTAACCGATTGCAAGTGCAACTTCACATACGTGACCGTCGAGTTCTGTTTTGAATTCTTCGCCGATCAATGTTGGGTCAACACCTTCCATTGGAGTAGAGTCAATACCTAGACGCGCTAGTGTGTGCAGTAGGTTACCAAGCGCGATGTAAACTTGCGCTTTAGTCCAACCGCCGTTGTAGCCATTCTCGTCTGTGTTTGCTTCAGCGAAAGCGTAAGCACCCATGAACATGTCGTACATCTCTGCTGGTAAGTGACCAGAAGTTACTTCGGCATCAACGCGCTTCGCGAATTTCTCTTTAGTGAATTTTGGATCGTACGCCAGCAGAATAGTGTGAGACGCGGCTTTAGCATGCGGTTGGTTAAACTGGTGCATGTTAGCAAACGTATCGTGGAAACGCTGTTTCGCTTCGTCGCTCTCAATTACGATGAATTTCCAAGGCTGAGAGTTGATAGAAGACGCAGATAGGCGGATTGCTTCTTTGATGATTGCCATATCTTCTTGAGAGATGCGTTTCTCTTCGTCGTATTTTTTAGCTGTGTAACGGTTGTTTAGGTCTGTAATGATTTGATGAGACACGTTGATATCCTCTTAAAATTATTCAACAAATGAGGATGCGCTTAGCATCGACAACCATGCGTACCTCGAAAGTGAGTCCATAATATCGACTTTTATAGAATTGATAATACGTGTTTCGTTTAAATCACTTTCTATTTTTTATTGAAAATCGAATTTGAACGCCTAAAAGGCAGGTTGGCATTCTCCGTACGCCGACGTTCAGAAACCGCAGAAACCACCAACGAGCTTGGTAGGATTATCAAATTACATTCATAATGAAAATAGATAAGTTGGTTGGAGGCTAGGGTATGAACGTAATCGAGGTATTTAACGACAGCTACGAACGCTGCGTAATCCATGAGGACTTCTTTGATTTGTTCTATGAGAACTTTTGGTCGAAAGGTGAGAACTTCAGACAAAAGTTCGATGGCGTGGACATGAAAAAGCAAATCCGGATGCTTAAAGGATCTATTGTGTTTGTGATGATGGCAGACACCTCTGTAGATGCTCGAGATATGATGCGGAAATACGGCAATAAGCATGGACGCAACAATATTGGCGTCGCCCCTGAAGACATTGATGTCTGGTTTGAAAGCCTGTTAGAAACCGTCGCCCAATGTGATGCTGACTTTGATGAAAGGGTAGAGTACGCGTGGCGTCACTGCTTTGAAACTGGGTTGGCAATTATGAAGAAAGAGTGCACCGACGCTTAAGTGCAATCAATGTTGAATTGGTAAAGGGAGTAGAATACAGCTACTCCCTTTTTTCTTTTTCTACTTGCCTCTATAGCGGCTACTAGGCTTACTCTTTCCCTTCTTCCGACTCTCCCTGATTTTTCTTCACTGCTTTGGCGATATCGGAGACCGCTTCGACGAGATTAATCGGCATCGGGAAGATGATGGTCGATGTCTTGTCTGTGGTGATTTCAGTGAGCGTCTGCATGTATCGAAGTTGCAACGCGTTAGGTGCTTCGTTAAGCATTTCTGCCGCTTCTTTTAGCTTGTTGGAAGCTTCCAACTCACCAGTTGCGTGGATGATCTTCGCGCGGCGGTTACGCTCGGCTTCGGCTTGGCGGGCAAGGGCGCGCACCATGCTGTCGTTAAGATCTACATGTTTCACTTCAACCGTTGCTATCTTAATACCCCAATCGTCGGTCTGTTGGTCGAGAATGGATTGCAGGTCTTTGTTGAGGCGCTCTCGTTCAGAAAGCAACTCATCCAGTTCATGCTGACCAAGTACCGAACGCAACGTTGTCTGCGCAAGTTGGCTGGTGGCATCGCTGTAGCTTTCGATGTTATTGATGGCCATTTGCGGGTCGACGACTCTAAAATAAACCACTGCATTGACACGCACAGAGACGTTATCACGGGTAATTAAGTCTTGGGTCGGAACATCCAATACAATGGTTCGTAGATCAACACGAACCATTTGTTGAATAAATGGAATAAGGATTATCAACCCCGGACCTTTCACCTCTTGAAAGCGTCCTAAGAAGAAGACAACGCCACGTTCATATTCGCGCAGCACTTTGAACATTTGCGTTGCCAGTGCAAACAGTAAAACCAGTATAACGGCAGCAGTGTAGAGCATCATAATCGCCTCCTATCCTTTAGGGCGGTCATTAGGCTTCACAGTTAAGGTCAGCCCTTCCACGTTTATTATGGTGACTTGGTCACCTTGTTTGAGTTGTTCACTTGCTTTGGCTTTCCAGAGTGCGCCCTCTAACTGCACTCGACCTGTGCCATCGATAAAGTCATCACTTACAATGGCTAGTTTTCCTGGGTAGGCTTCTAAACCTGTTGTGGCTTTCCTGTTTCGTATTCTCAGTAATAAACCTACGGTAATGATGATCAGTGCGACGGAGAAAATCGCTATTCCGAATATGAGGGGAAGGGCGATTTGAAAACCAGGTAGCTCGCTGTCCATCAAGAAAACGGAACCCAGCACAAATGCAACAACGCCTCCCAGCCCGAGTACGCCAAAACTTGGGCTGAAAGCTTCCGCGATCATCAGCGCGATACCGAGTAAAATAAGCCCCAAGCCAGCATAGTTTACTGGCATCATTTGTAGGGCGTACATTGCTAGTAGTAAGCAAATGCCTCCCAATACGCCGGGTAAACCGATACCAGGATTGTAGAACTCAAGTAATAGTCCATAAATACCAATGAGCATCAATATGTAAGCCACATTTGGGTTAGTGATAACGGCCAACATTTCTGCGCGCCAGTCAGGGACGCGTTCAATGAATACGGGATTCTCTAGTGACAATGTCACGCTTATGCTGTTTAACTTGATGCTTTTGCCCGAAGCTATCTTTACCAACTCTTGCGGAGAGGCTGCTATGTAATCAATGACCCCGAGCTCTAGAGCCTCTTGTGCATCGAGGCTTGCTGCCTCACTGACCGCTTTTTCGGCCCATTCTGCGTTCCTACCATGAAGCTTAGCGAGCCCCTTTATATATGCTTTTGCGTCATTGACGACTTTCTTTTCCATTGTGGTTTTTGTGGTGACTTTATCGGACGATTGCTCAGGATCAGCCTCTTCCTTGTTTTCATTGCTTTCTTTTTCTGATGAAGGTTGTTGAGGTGCACCACCAAGGGCGACAGGCGTAGCAGCGCCTAAATTGGTCGCTTCAGCCATGGCGGCAATATGGCTTGCCATAAGAATATAGGTACCAGCACTAGCTGCGCGAGAACCAGAAGGTCCAACCCAAGTCGCCACGGGAACGGTGGAGGTAGTGATTGCTCTGATGATATCTCTCATCGAGCTATCTAGGCCCCCTGGGGTGTCCATTTTCAAGATGACTAGATCAGCTCCTTCTGCGTTTGAAAGCTCGATCTCACGGACTAGGTAATCACTGATTGCGGGGCCAATAGCGCCTTTGACCGGAACTACCCAGATTTCACTCGCGGCATTAACGTTACTTGTGGCGAGTGTAAAAAATAGGGCAAGCCAAGCATATAAATGTCTCATAGAGCCCTCCTTGTGCAATAACTAAAGTATAGCTATAGCAGGGCTAATCCTCGGAAATTGTTAGTAATAAGCTGTAAATGAATATGTACAAAAAGTGCCACTAGTTTTTGCTAGTAGCGCTTCGGCATTTTAGGTGGGGTTCAAGTGATGAAAACTGATCCAAGATGTCTGGCTTTGGCATCGGTTTGTAGAAGTAAAAACCTTGGATTACATAGATACTCTACTCCTTGAGGCTCCCTAAAATTTCACTTTGATACATTTGTAAGTAATTGATCGTTTGCTATTTAAGGTACAATTTAAAGGTATGTTTTAAAACCCCTACAGCGACAAGGGGTTAACTGAAACCGTTGGTTGATAGTCAAGATGATTTGAATATGATGAGTTCGTCATCGGGAATTTTTAGGAAATGTGATGCTAGTAGTTCAAAGGCTTTTAAAGCTTGCCGTTATTTGTGTGATTTTCTTTACCGTGTTTGACCTGATTCAATACGGCCATATTACGTGGATTGATCGTTTGATAGGAAGGTAAGTTTCTTCTATGGAGCCAGTTCCGTTGGCTCCGCTATGATCAATACTGCTTCTTTTTTTCATTCAATTCAGCCTGAATGCTGATTTCTAGTGCTCTATTGTAAAACTTAAGATAGTTGGTTTTTTCTAGCTCTTCGGCACTTACCAACTGTTGGATAATGGTATCGCAGCGTTGAATAAGAGCTTGAACTTCCAAAGCCGTTTTGTCTGAGGGCCATGCCCGAGTTAGGATTTTGATAATGTTTATGCAAACGGTACGCAGCATTGGGCATCGAAGTTGAAGCTCGATTAATGCATCCAATAGTGCTGGATAATCTTCCTCATGCGCCCTTATTTTTGTGTATTGCTCCTGCATCCAAGCCTGACGTGCACGATTCTCAGCTTCTAACGTTTGTCCTAGGGTAATTTTGCTCGATAGTATGGTGTCGCTCGAGTCAGTCTGCAGGTTATCAAAGCACCAAGTAATTGCGGTCGCAAACTCAGTCTCAAAGTTCATTTCATGTAATAACCAAGCGAGATGGTATTGGGCGTAGAAATGACGAAATGGGTTTCGACGATAGAGATCGCTCAGTACTTTGAAGGCCTTCATATAGTTGCCATCTTCAGCGGCAATATGCGCAGCAATGAGGTCGAGCTCATCCTGAAATTGGAACCCTTCAGCACTGGTTACTAGAGCTTTAAAATGTGCTTTTGCCTGGCGCAACAAATCCTCACGGCCACTGAGCTTTCTGTGGCAATACAGTAAAATTCGGATGAGATTCATCTTACTGTAAGCATTATTACGATAGGTATCTTTGTTGATTTCTAAATAGTTGTAATAATGATCAAGCGCCAACTTGTATAATCCTTCTGAAAGACACAAGTTCACGATAACCAGTTCTCGTTCCGAGTTACCTTCCACTAATTTGTTTGCGAGTGCTAAGTGTTTAATAGCCTCGGGAATCTCTCGTTTAACAATCCCATAAGCTGCTGCACATTCACGTATCTGAACGTTATTCGGTGAGCTTTTAAGTAGCTCTTGTACGATGTGTTGTGCTTCATCCGTTTCCCCCAGCATCATTAAAGAGTTAGCTAAGCCTACTTTTGCCCAGTTAACCTCTTTGCGATCGATGACTTTCTGATAAACCACTTTTGCTTCTTCATGCAATTTAAGCTTTGTTAAGAAGTCTGCGCGAAACTTCTCCACGATAAAATAATATTCGGGATGGAAAGGAGACAATTCATCGCAGGCAAGTAAGCCCGCATTCCAGTTATTTTCTAGCTCCGCTTTATAGATATCTTTAAGGGCTTCCTTACGACGAATCGCGGAAGATATCCGTTCTTTTAAAGTCACGGAGTTAAATGGTTTTAGTAGATATTCATCCGGTTTTAACTCAATGATAGCGCGCACGATGGATGCTGAGTTTTCCCCTGTGACAAGAATGAACAAGGTTTCTGGTCGAATCAGCTTAAGGTGCTTCAACTCTTCGAACAGTTGTTTGCCATTCATGCCTTTACCAAAGTTATAGTCGCAGATAACAACGTCTAGTGTTTCACGTTGAGCGATGGTTATCGCCCCTTTGGCAAGCCTAGCACTAAGAATGCGTTTGTCTGAAAATCCGAGTTTAGTCAGCATGTTTCGTAAAGTCAGCACAACGACAGGGGCATCATCTACGATTAAAACATTGAGTTCAGAAAATGATTTGTTACTCATGAAATTTAATATCAACAAAACAACAGCAGTGGATAGAAACGCTCCAAGCTTGCGCGTTAGAGCAATTCAATCAGTTGAGAAATAGGTAGGGGCTTTGATGCAATGTAACCTTGAAAAAGGTCTACCCCAATTTCGTTTAAGTAAGTCAAAGTCGCATGGTCTTCAACGCCCTCTGCAACGGAGCGTAATCCGAGTGACGTAGCAAGTTGCACACAGGCCGCAATTAGCTGGCGGCTTTTGTAATTTTGAACCGCATTACCAATAAACTTCTGATCAATTTTTAGTTCAGTGAATGGTAACGTCGCCAATTGGCTCAAAGATGAATAGCCCGTCCCGAAATCGTCAATCGCTAACCCAACTCCTCTCAGTCGTAAATTGGCTAAATTGGCCAATGAAATAACGCATGAGTTATATACCTCATCTTCGGTTAATTCGAGAGTTAGCCGTTCCACCGCAAATTGAGAACGCTCACAGAACTCTAGGAGTTGTTCGCTCATTGGTGTTTGCAGCGTCTTTTGATTCATGTTTATTGAAAGCAGCAATTGGTTATCGAAACGAGATAGATCGTTTAGTGCGGTTTCTAATGAGACCCAAAACAATTTGTCCAACATGTTGTGTTTGGTCATTGCGCTAAGAAACGCATTTGGCCCCAACACACCATGTGTAGGATGTTCACAACGAATCAGCGCTTCAACACCAATGATCTTGTTGTTAGATACTTGGTATTGGGGCTGGTAGTAATTACGAAACCAGCCTTGGTCAAAGCCTTGATTAATATCCTCAACGGAGAGCGAGACCATTTGCTTACCCGAATCTGATGGCGAAGCGATAGCCTTAAAGTCAGACAATATGTCTTCTAAGGTACCTAAAGCGATGGGCTTAACTAGGGAGCGAACAAAGCAATAGCCAGCGGACACGCACATACTATAAGTAATATCGACGACATCTTTGTTTGCCGCGCTAAGAATCACCACGCCGGTAGGGCGCTGAGCTTCAGATAGTGACGATAGTAAGTCAATGCCATTTAAACCCGGTAAGTTTAAATCACAAAACATCAGGTCGATTTGTTGCTTGGCACACAATGGAGCGACCTCTTTGCCGGAATGCAGCAGCTGAATGTTGGCGCTAGTGTAACGGCTCAGTAAAATCTTCAGGTTTGTCGCTTGTAGAATGTCGTCTTCAACAATCAATATATTCATTTAACTACGCTCTGTTATCTAGCCACGCTTTCGTGCTAGACAAAATCTCTTCAAGTATTTTTATCAGTGCGTCCTTACTAACTTGCTCTTTGTCTGAGCCTATCCATTGTTCACATGTTTTTGCAGCTTGCTCTAGTTCACCAATAGAGAGTGCCGCTGCTGAGCCCTTAATTCTATGGGCGACAGATTTAAGAGGTTCTTCAGCACTGTTTAGTAGTGCTTTGTCTGAGGCAAAAGCCATGAGTACCACCTCTGCAATTTCAACTTGCTCATCCACGTGGTAACTATCAAGCCAACATCTGTTTTGGTTTACTGAGCTCGGCGGTAAGTACCTTTCAAAAATGCCTCTGAGTGTTTCGATAGAGTATGGCTTGAAAATGACTTCGTTCATTCCAGCTGCTGATGCTTTTTCCAACACATACTTAGCGTTGTCTGCGGTACAGCCGACAATAGGCAGTGCATTCAACATCGGATGATTCTTTATTTTTTGGGTTAATTGATACCCATCCATGTGTGGCATATGGCAATCAGTGATGATTAAATCGTACGCGAGCTCTTCTTTCTCAATAGATTCGACCAGTGTTTTGAAAGCAGACTCTCCACTCGACATAACCGTTGCTGACACACCAATGCTGTCGAGTTGCTTTTTGAACAGCAAGCGGTTGATCGGATCATCATCAACTACCATCACATGACCTGACACAGATAGTGATTGCTGCGGCTTATCTTGACCTTGTTTGGATGTTCGGTTTAGCAGGGCATGATAAAGCGTGTCTGGGTAGAAGTTTGAACTCCCAGATTCTGGCTCTAATGCCGATGTATACAAACCGAACTCATCAACAGGTACTTCCCAGCAATTCAACCAAGCTTCGGTTTGGCTATTGTTGCAAGCAACTGGTCCAGTATTTAAAAGTTGAATCTGTCTACCAACCATTGGAATGCTGATGATGACAGAAGTACCAATATTGGGTTGGCTACTCACACTAATACTGCCTGCCATTAAGTCCACCAAACTTTTTACAATAGACATGCCAAGCCCAGTGCCGCCAAAGCGTCGTGTAATGGTTTCATCCCCTTGGATAAACGGTAAGTAAAGGGATGATACTTGCTCTGGAGTCATTCCACATCCGGTATCGGATATACCCATGACCAACTGAGACTCTGATGAAGCGATAGAAACTTCAATATTGCCTTCATGGGTAAATTTGACGGCATTACTCAACAAATTATTTAAAATTTGATTGATGCGCAGCCAGTCAAGGTCAACGTCCGCAAATGCGTTTGGTGGCCAATCGACAATAAATCTAAGCCCTTTTTGCTCAGCATTCTTTTCAAAGCTGCGAAGAATTGGCCCCAATTCGCTATACAGATTTCCGTTACAGACGTCTAACTGAAGTTGGTTTGCTTCAATCTTTGAGAAATCCAATATATCGTTTACGTGCAGCTTCAAACGATCGGCTGAAAGCATCGCATTTCTTAATAGTTCTTTGCTCTCTGGCTTCGTAAGATCCTCTTCCAACAGCTCCATCAAGCCCAACATGGCGGCGATAGGAGTTCTCAGCTCATGGCTCACTACAGCTAAGAAGTGGTTCCGTGACGCAATTGCTTGCTCTAGTTCGGCTTCTTTTCTCTTGAGCACTGAAATATCGTCGAAGACCGTCATTTGGTATTCGTTACCATCAGACGGGTGTTTTATTGTCTGCTGGTGGACACGGTACATGTGATCATCAAGTTTTAGGTGTTTAGACTCATGTTCTAATGAGGATGCCTTGTCAAATTTTACCGTTTTCAGAAAGAGCTGCTTCTCATCAACCGACGCAGTGCCATATTTAGTGCAGCGCTCCATTACTGACAAATACCGCTGATTAGCTAATACTTGTTGACTGCTCTTGTCCGTTATGACGATCAAGTTGGGCACATTATCTAAGATTGATGAAAGCCATTGGTTTTCAGTGCGTTTGATTTTTGACTCAAGCTCTCTTCTTCGCAGTGTTCTAGACAATCTATCCGTGTGCATGAAGTAAATCATCAGAGCAATTAGGAAAACACAAGTTCCTACCAGCGCCCAAATAACGACTAACTTCTTATCGATACCATAAGTGATCATCACCTTGTTATGACGTTCAATTAATTGCTCGATCTCCTCTTTGGACGTAACGGTGAGCACAGTGTTTAGTATCTTGTGTAAGAACGCAGATTCACTACGTAACTCCATGCCGATTGGAGACGTTAGGTCGTAAGCTGTTGGCGCAGTTACAGGTACAAAAAGCTTCTCGAAACCTTTGTAGTAGTGGTTATCAACAATGCTCTTATTGACGAAGGCATGAGAAGCTTTGCCCGAAGCAAAGGCATTCATCAGCGCCTCGAAATCTCGGTACACCGGATATTGTTTGAACTTTTCATTTTGATGAAAGTGGGTGTAAAAGTTACCACTGCGATCCAAGATGGCAGTGGTTTGCTTTCCTTTGATTTGAGTTGCTCTTATGTAGCTAAACTTGAGCTCAGAATACGGTTGTGTCGCGATAAAATCGCGGCGATCGATATTATTCGTATTGCGAGCAGGCAAGAGGTCAACGACACCGTCCTTTAACATCTGTTCGACATCATGACCTTGAGGATCGATATATTCGAATGACAATAAGCTACGTTGGGCTAGCAGTTTCAATAGGTCGTGAACGTATCCTCGCAGTCTTCCTGTTTGCGGATCAATATAAGAGAGAGGATACAAATCATCTTCTATCGTGTATCGAATTGCTGTTCGGCCTTCTTGTTTTTCAAGTACTTTTAGCATCATGTCGTTATGCAATATATTGATATTTGCTTCTATTTCGACATGAGTATTCTGAGTGTTTTTTGTGTGCTCAATATACTTGTTGATGATTGACATCAACTCAGGGTTACTATTATTAGTCGCAATAGAGACTTCGCCTTTTGATAGCGACTTGTCATATATCACTTCACCAACGAGCTCACCGTTAACGTTCTGAAAACCATAGCTATTAAGGGTTGAGAGGCCCACAATTGCGGCATCGGCAATCCCAGTGTTTAAAGACTGAAACAGCATTTCGTTGTTATTGACGATATGAAGCTTATTGTAATCCTGCGTTTTTGCGAGGTCGCATGCGCTCGAATTTCTCACACATGCCCACACTAGTTCGTCTAAAGGTTTGGACTTTAGAGAGCTGTCTCTAAGCCAAATTAAGCGTAGAGTATTGAAGATAGGCTGTGAGAAAAGAAAGTCGGCGCTTCGAGCTTGTGTCGCAACAAAGCCAACTGTCAAATCGATCTCGTTCGCTTTTAACGCGGCAAAAAGCGCTTGTATATTGGAAAATGGGACATACTCCGGTGTTATGCCCAACTCTTCCGTCATTGTTTCAGCGTACTCAATATTGATACCTTCTTTTGAGCGAATATCGCCCCAGTAAGGTAACCAGTTTCCTTCTAGCACACCGACTTTTAGTGATGGGTTGTTTTTTAGATAAGTCTGCTGTTCTTTGCTTAAAAGATCAGCGGCAGAAATAGCAAATGTAATAGATGATAATGCAATCAATAAAAGGCTTTGAATTTTCACTAATTCTTTAAACTCAATAACTTATCAGAATGAAAAATGGGGGCGGATAGTATATGTTTTCACCACTTCCGCCAATTTGTCTTGTTTGTCGTATCGATAAGTAAGTTTTCTAGGTGGCTGACTCTTAGCCAGTAGTGATGTAGTTGATGGTTTGAGACACGGAATGAGTAAATGGCCTTTAACATTCAAGCAATTTATCAGTATGGTGAAGTTCTTAACCACTTTGACAAGGAAGTGATATGTCTCGACACACCGCTACCGTTCATTGGCAACGTCAGCCTCAGGAAATTTTCAGTGATAATTTATATAGTCGTGCGCATGTATGGCAGTTTGATGGTGGCGTGACCGTACCCGCTTCACCATCGCCTCATGTTGTACCATTGCCACTTTCAGTCGAAGAAAACGTTGATCCAGAAGAAGCGTTTGTTGCCGCGCTTTCAAGCTGTCATATGTTGGTGTTTCTCTCCATTGCAGCGAAACGTCGCTACGTGATCGACAGCTATATTGATGAGGCGTTTGGAGAACTTTCAGTAGGAGAAAATGGCAAAGAGTGGGTTTCGAAAGTAGTGCTTAGACCAAACATTGTCTTTTCTGGAGATAAGCAACCGACACGTGAACAGTTAGCGAAAATGCACCACATGGCACACGAAAACTGCTTTATTGCCAACTCAGTGAAGACGGATGTTGTTACAGAGTTAGTGGATTAAGGGAGAGTGACGTTATAGGTGATAAGGCTGGTATTCAATCGTAATCAGCTTGCTATCTAACCCCAAGTTAAAGCTCTAATTAACCGTCTAATGGCTTGAATGTGAGTGACTTGTTTCACACTTTGAGTCATTAAAAGTCGGAGCCTGAACCAATGTTGTGCAGTGGCGCAAATAGTTTGTTGTTAAATTAATGTTAATATCGAATGGTGTGTCATTGATTAATAACGAGCATGGATGTGCAAACGCCTTTGAATCCCTTTATTCAAGCTAATGGAATACCTCAATTTGGTCACTTAGCATCAATACCGGAATCGCTTCAGTTAGATACTTTCGTGTATCTCAATGAAATGGATCTGCCCGCGTCGAGTTGGCGTAAGCGGTTCGATTACAAGCAATTCCAGTTTGTTTCGATTGTCACGTCGAAATACATCATTGGTGTCGCAATTGCAGATATTCGCTATTTGGCGTCTGGTTTTTGCTATGTGTTTGATACAGAAAACCATGAGCTAGTTGAACAGCAGTGGTTAAAGCCGCTTAATATGGGTTATCAAACGCAACCTTCTAGCTGGAATAGCCAAGCATATCTCGCTAATGATGCAATCCAGTTCAATATTGAAAATGGGCAGTGGCATATAAAGCTTGCCACGAATCTTGTTCAAGCGGATTTGATGCTCTTACCTGATTCAAAGTCTCAAACTGAGCAAGAAAGCTTACCCTTGATGCTTTGCACACCCACAGCATACTCAGGATGGACCTATACCCAAAAACATAATGCACTCACCGTACAAGGTGAAATGAGTGTGAAAGGGCAGCAACAAGACTTGGTGAATGCGGTTGCTGGGTATGATTTCTCGGCTGGGTATATGCGAAGAGAAACCAGTTGGCGATGGGCGAGTATCAATCATCAAGATGAAGATAAACGCATTGGGCTTAACCTAGCGGCTGGGGTGAACGAAACGGGGTATTGTGAAAACGTCATTTGGATTGATGGTGAACGTCATCTGATGCCACCCGTACAGTTTGATTTTTCCCGCATGCATCAAGAAGCATCATGGCGGATCACTTCGCAAGACAATCGCATTAACCTGGTGTTTACGCCTAAAAATCAACGTTCGGAGAAGAAGAACTTCTGGTTTTTGAAAAGCAATTTTCGTCAATTTGTCGGTTACTTCTCTGGCTATTTGATTGATGGCAATGGCATTAAGCACGAACTCGATGAGGTGATGGGACTCACCGAAGATCACTACGCGAAATGGTAGGAACGGACTATGGAATGGTCACAGATTACAGAACATCCTGATTTATTGCTGATGCTGCTCGCGCCAATATTCTTTCTCTGTATTGCGGCGGAATATTGGTTTGGACAGCGCGGCGGGAGATTACCAGAGAATGCGCGATATTATTTACCCGAGGTGGTGTGTAATTTCGTTCTAGCGGGGCTTCATCAAGCTACAGATATTTTAACAGGACTGCTGATCGCTAAGCTGTATTTATGGTGGTTTGGCTGGCGTCTGTTTGACATTGAGATGACCGTCTCTACTTTCTTGTTGCTGATGGTTTTACAGGACTTTTTCTATTACTGGTTCCACCGCGCAAGTCATCGCATTCGTTGGATGTGGGCTGCTCATGTGGTGCACCATAGTTCAGAGCGCATGAACTTCAGTACTGCATTCCGTCAAAGCTTGATGTACCCATTGGCTGGAATGTGGTTATTCTGGCTACCTTTGGTCGTTATTGGTTTTGATCCTAAATGGGTTGTGTTTGTGGTGTTACTCAACCTTGGGCTGCAGTTCTTTGTTCATACTCAATCGATTCGTTCTCTCGGGCCTTTGGAATGGGTCTTTAATACGCCATCCCATCATCGTGTGCATCATGGGGTAAATCGTCAATATATCGATAAAAATTATGCCGGGGTACTGATCATTTGGGATCGTATGTTTGGCACCTTCGAACCAGAAGTGGAAACGGTTCGTTATGGCATCTCTAAACCCGTCAACAGCTTCAACCCAATCACAGTAACGTTCGCTGAATGGAAAGACATGATCAAAGAAGTGACTCGTCCTAACTTGTCTTGGCGTCAGCGCTGGCGGTGCTTGTTTGCGCCACCATCCGACACTATAGAGTAGTGGTTCAGATTGGTTAACTAAATGTCACCCTATTTGTGGTGAGCCAAATGAAATAAACTAAGTAAATCGCCTAGTTGCTCAAGAGCGACGGATGCAGATGGAATAAAGTCTTCTGGATTCCCATGGTGAATCAAGCAGGAGGGCATTTCAGCGTTAAATGCTGCTTGCAAATCATACAAGTGATCCCCGACATAGAGCACCTCGTTGGGCAACAAGCGCCAATCTTTAGCCAATACTTGCAGTGAAAGCGGATCGGGTTTGGGTGGGTAACACTCTCTCGTGATCACGATTTCAACGTTGATTTGATTGTGTTCGAGTTTCTTCTGTGTCGCAATTAAACAGTTGCGGGTTACAATCGCTGTCTTGATTTGTTGGCCGTGTAAGTGGTCTAACAGTTCATGACATCCTGGCATCGGTGACGAATGTTCCGCATCAGAAATCTCATAGTCAAAGATAACATTGTGGGCGTGTTCTTTATGATGTGGGTGATCAAGTGCTTCTACAAAATCCAATAAGTCCTCATCTGATGGGCAGCCGAGCTGATGTCTTAACTGGCTGAAATTCATATCAGAACTGACAAGTGTATTGTCTAAGTCAAAAATAACAGCCTTGATATTTTCAATTTGTAATGGGAAAGGAACCATAGTGACCTCGTACAACAAAACCGAACGATCGTTTTAAAAAACAATTGGTTATTGTTAAGTGTAGGATCTTCTGTTTAGATTGTATGAAAATAAATCAATAGTGCATCACAAAACAAGGATGAGTCATGATAGTTCCAAAACCGTTACAAAAGGGCGATACCATCGGCTTTTTCTCTCCTTCCTCTCCTGCCACAGTATTTGCCCCCGAGCGTTTTGAGCGTGCTAAAGCGTATGTGGAGTCATGTGGATACCAGCTAAAAGCAGGAAGCTTAACGGACAAAACTGACCAATATCGCTCGGGTTCGATTCAAGAGCGAGTGGAAGAGTTGAATGCGCTGATTCGTGATCCCGAAGTACGCTGTATTATGTCGACCATTGGCGGTTACAACAGTAACTCATTGCTGCCTTACATTGATTACGAGGCATTGAAGAAAGACCCCAAGATCATTGTTGGCTATTCAGACGTGACAGCCCTACTGATGGGCATTTACGCACAAACTGGCATCGTCACTTTCTATGGTCCTGCTTTAGTGGCGTCGCTGGGTGAATTCCCGCCTTTGGTCGACGAGACCTTTGCTTCGTTCGAATCGATTGTGAATACGTTAGATGGCTTGGCACATCAGTACACAATGCCTCAAGGTTGGACAGATGAATGGATAGAGTGGGGTGACCAAGACCGCGCAAAGCACACTTTGCAAAACCAGTGGCACTTCAAAGGCGAAGGCAAGATCACCGGACGTTTGATTGGCGGTAACCTCAACACCATGACAGGAATATGGGCAAGTGAGTTTATGCCGAGTATTGAACATGGCGATATTTTGCTGGTGGAAGATTGTTTGCAGGGGATTGAAACGGTCGAACGTTCTTTTGCGCTGCTCAAGCTTTCTGGCGTGTTTGAAAAAGTCAGTGCAGTTGTTCTTGGCAAGCATGAAAAGTTCAACGACAAAGGCACAGGGCGAGCACCCATAGACGTGTTGCTAGAAGTGCTGAACGGTCAACCACTACCGATTTTGTATGACTTTGATAGCTGTCATACCCACCCAATGCTCACCGTACCATTGGGCTCGACCATGATGCTCGATTTTGACAATGAAACGGTGGCAGTGAGTTTAAAGAGCTAGCTTTTTTGACTAGTTCGTCAGAGAAAACTATTTCTCTTCGAGACGAAATATTTTGCCGCTGTCGGTAGAAAAGTAGATATAACCATCGGGGCTGATGGTTATATCTCTTACTCGCTCACCAAGATTTTCCATCAATCTTTTTGATTCGGTGAGCTTGCCATTCTCAATAGAAACCACGTTGATGTGCGCCAGTTTCAATGCACCGGCGAGGATTTTTCCGTCCAACTCAGGGTACTTATCGCCACGGTACAAAATCATGTTACTTGGTGCGATAGAAGGGATGTATACCAGTTTTGGATCTTCCATTCCCGGTAACGACTTAGCTTCACCAACGTCCAACGGTCCCCAATATTCCTTACCATGAGAGACTTTTGCCCAGCCGTAGTTCGCGCCTTTCCTTATCAGGTTAATTTCATCACCGCCGCGCGGTCCATGTTCAATCGACCACAGCTGTTTTGTTGCTTCGTCATAAAACATGCCTTGCGGGTTGCGGTGCCCGTAACTCCAAATCTCGGGACGAGCCTCAGAAGGTTTGAATGGGTTGTTTTGCGGAACCGAACCATCAAGGTTGAGACGAAGAATACTGCCAGCATGGGTTTGAGTGTCTTGCCCATTATCACGTTCGCCGCGGTCTCCAATCGAGAAGTAAACTTTGTCGCCAACAAACGCAATACGACTGCCGTAGTGACGTCCCGTGTCAGTGATCGCGTCAGCGACAAATACGTCTTTCCAGCCAACAAGCTGATTATTTTGCAATTGCGCAGTCGCTAATGCCACCGTATTGCCTTTTCTAGAGCGCTTACTGTAGGTAAAGAAGAGGTGCGGGTTCTGCTCATTGGTATTCGGTGCGAGTGCGACATCCAATAAGCCTGCTTGCCCACTGCTATTTATGTCGGGGACGTTAAACAGCTTTTGAGGCTTGCCTGAAGTGATATCGAGCAGTGAAACCGTACCGTTTTTTTCATTAACGATAACTCGTTGGTTATCTAAGAACTCAATTCCCCAGGGAATTTGCAATCCATTCGCTACTTCGTTAGCGCGGTATTCAGCAGCGCTGGCAGAAAAGGATAGACAAGCGAGTAGGGCGGCGGCAATCGTTCTCATGGTTCCTTCCAATATGAATCGTACTAATGCTTAAAAGCTAACACTAAAAGACTATGTTTGGCAGAGGATGCGAACATAAAAAAATCCCCGATACGAGATCGGGGATTGAATTAAGGCAATAGAGAATTAATTATTCAGCGAGATTACATCGCTTCTTCGAAGATCTTCGAGATTTCTTCGTGAGTTGCTTGTTTAGGGTTAGTGAAACCACAAGCGTCTTTAAGTGCGTTGTCTGCTAGTGTTGGGATGTCTTCTAGCTTCGCACCAAGTTCTTTAATACCTGAAGGGATGCCAACATCTTTCGCTAGTACAACGATAGCGTCGATAGCTGCTGCCGCACCTTGTTCTGCTGACATACCTTCTACATCTACGCCCATTGCTTTCGCTACATCGCGTAGGCGCTCTGGACATACTTGCGCGTTGTAACGCTGTACGTGAGGTAGAAGAATCGCGTTACAAACACCGTGTGGAAGGTCGTAGAAACCACCTAGTTGGTGTGCCATTGCGTGTACGTAACCTAGAGACGCGTTGTTGAACGCCATACCAGCCATGAACTGTGCGTATGCCATTTGCTCACGAGCTTCTAGATCTTCACCGTTTTTCACTGCTGTGCGTAGGTGCGCTTGAATCAATTCGATCGCTTTGATTGCTACTGCGTCAGTGATTGGTGTCGCTGCGATAGATACGTAAGCTTCAACGGCGTGCGTCAGTGCATCCATACCTGTAGCTGCTGTTAGCGAAGCTGGTTTAGCAAGCATTAGCTCAGGATCGTTTACAGAAATAAGCGGAGTAGTGTGCTTATCAACGATTGCCATCTTGATGTGACGTTCTTCGTCAGTGATGATGCAGAAACGAGTCATTTCAGATGCTGTACCAGCAGTCGTATTTATTGCAATCAGTGGCATCATTGGTTTTGCTGACTGATCTACGCCTTCGTAATCAGCGATTTTGCCGCCGTTAGAAGCAACTAGTGCGATACCTTTTGCACAGTCGTGTGGTGAGCCACCACCTAGAGAGATAACGAAGTCACACTCGTTATCAGAAAGAAGAGTTAAGCCTGCGTTTACGTTGCCAATTGTAGGGTTTGGCTGAGTGCCGTCAAACACAACAGTTTCAACGTCACGCTCAGTAAGAAGATCTTGTACCTGCTTTACTACGCCGATTTGGTTAAGGATTTTATCCGTAACGATCAAACCTTTTTTAAAGCCTTGAGATTGGATGCTGTCTGTTGCGTCTTTAAGGCAACCTGCGCCCATTAGGTTTACGGTAGGGATAAAAAATGCACTTGTCATATTGGATTGCTCCGTCGTTATTTTTAATAATCTTTCTTAATCTGTCATTTACTTTTGCATACCAAGTTCATGTTTGAGATTGATCTAGAACAAGAATAACCCCTTAGAGGTATCTTGAACGCAGAAAGTGTGATGGCAGTCTTGTTGCACAGTGAGGTGGTGCAACACCTACTTAACGTAGCTGAAATATTTCATTTATCACGCAAACGATTGGCAAAAATAGCAAGTTTTGTACGATTAATCTCCCAATTTGACTAAAGTATAAAAAATCCCCATTGATGTTATATCTATCAATGGGGATTGGTATTTCGCCTTTAAGCAAACGTTTTCCTTTTAGGCGATTTTAACTAACTTATCTACTAATTTCTCAATACCTGATGCCGCTTGGGTTATATTCTCCGCTAACATATAAGCTGGTGTAGAAAGTACTTTGTGTTTTTCATCAAAGTGGACTTCATCAACTTGGCAATCAATGTGTTCACCACCCATGCGATTAAACGCCGCTGCCGTTGCTTCATCGTTACCAATCGTACCTTGTACGCCTTGGTCATAAACCAGTGGAATAATTGCTGGAGCAATACATAAATAACCCGCAGGTTTACCTGATTGAGCAAACGCTCGGCATGCTTGTGCTACGTGAGTATTGATAGAACACTCCGCACCGGAAACGGCGAAGTCAGTTAAGTTTTTTGCTGCGCCAAATCCACCAGGGAGAAGTAGGGCATCGTATTCGTCGACATTCAGTTTGGCGACATCATCAATGTTGCCGCGTGCAATACGTGCTGATTCGACTAGAACATTACGCGAGCCATCCATTTCCTCGCCTGTCAGGTGATTAATGACGTGAAGTTGGTCGATGTTAGGTGCAAAGCAGTGCCATGTGGCGCCTGCTTTTTCGATAGCATAGAGTGCTAGTACAGCTTCGTGGATTTCTGCTCCGTCATAAACGCCGGAACCACTTAAAATAACTGCGATTTTCTTCATGATTGGATTCCCTTACTCTGAACGTTCCGTAGATTGTTCCTCACTATCTAAACTATGAGCTTCTGAACGTGTTTCAACGTTTTCACTTTCGTCTTCTTCTTCATAGTAGCGCACAACAAACGGTGTCAGCATGACACTGGAAGGAAGAAAATGTTTCATATCGACTCCAATCGCTTAATAGAGTAGTTCTTATACCGATTTTGGAAAAAGAGTACGTTGAAGCGGATCATTTTTGAGTTAAGCTGCAGTTTTCGTTGGTATTCATGAGCAGTAGGTCACACAGATAATATGCAATCTTATCAATTTCGTTTCACCCTCTATGGCTGTATCGCGATTCTTTGTTGGAGCTGTTTGCTCGGTATTGCTAGGTTGGTGACAGAGAGTCTAGGGCCAGTAGGAGGTGCAGCGATGCTGTACTCTCTGAGTTCGATTTTCTTGTTGGTTGTTGTCGGTATTCCCAAGCTGTCTTATTTCTCTCCCAAGTACTTAGTGCTGGGAGGAGCGATGTTCGTATGTTATGAAATTTTCCTCGCACTGGCATTGGGGTACTCAAACTCTCGAGCTCAAGCAATAGAGGTTTCTATTGTTAATTATCTCTGGCCTGCGCTAACCGTTTTATTCGCTGTGTTGGGCAGTAATAAAAAGCCGAATTGGTTGTTGTACCCAGCAGTTACGTTGGCGTTTATTGGCGTTGCATGGACAGTTAGTGGTGACAACGGTCTATCTCCGACACAGTTAGTCGCTAATATTAGTAGCAATCCTCTGGTGTATTTTATGGCGTTTACTGGCGCAGTGATTTGGGCTGTATATTGCAACCTAACGCAACGACAACAATCAAAGCACAACGCAATTACGTTGTTCTTTATCGCAACGGCAGTATCTTTGTGGGTGAAGTATGCATTTGCAGATGAGCCACCAATGACATTCAGTTGGGAAGCTGCGGGTTATTTGCTCGCATCTGCCGCATTAATGGCGGGTGGCTACGGGTTGTGGAACATTGCGATCGTGGGTGGCAATATGGTGTTTCTCGCAACGTTGTCTTACTTCACGCCGATTTTCTCAGCTTTGTTTTCCTCTCTTATTCTTGGGGTCACTCTGAGCCACAGCTTCTGGCAAGGCGTCGTGATGGTGACGGTTGGCTCGCTGATGTGCTGGCTAGTCACCAAAGAAAAGCGCGAAGCAGCAGGATAAACGCGTACTTAAAAGGAAATATCTATGAAACTCAAAACTATCGCAGGCCTATTTATGCTTTTTGCCCATCCTGTAGTCGCTGATTCAGCCCTACCTGAAGGAGCAATACAAGAAGGAAGCTTGTCGAATCAAAAATTGATCCAGGATGCTATGGTTGGTGTTGTCGCAGAGGTAGCGACTAGGGGGTGTGAAAGTCCAGAAAATTTCCTGCCATACGTTAAGGCGCTACCTCAAGGAGAGATCGGCTCAAGATATTGGCGTGAGATCTGGGTGGTCAACGGCTGTGAGAAGACATACCCAATTAACTTATATTTTAGTGAAGATGGTGTAGGTGCAGCAAATTGGGTTATCGAATAAAGTGCTAGCAAAGCGTTTATGTCAGATTCGCAACGCTTGGTATTTGGGGTTGAAGTAACTTTTGTTTGTAACGCCACAATGGTTTAGGTGAGATTGAGGGGCTGAGAGTCTAAAAATCACAGTTCAATGTACCAACCCCTCCTAACCTCCCCTTGTATTAGGCATCCAAGCTCTCAACACTCCGAGTTAAAGGGGAGGGACGGGCCCTGCATTTGAGAATAATTCAGTGCTCATTGTTAGCATTCGCCGGATCAGTAGAAGAACGGTGAGCTGAAGTCAGCAAAGAATAGCTCTCCCCCTTGAACGCCGTATTCAAATGCGAAGCAACGCTAGTTAAGAAAAGGGGGAGTTGGAGGGGGTTGCAAGTGCACAAGCCACAGTTCAATGTACCAACCCCTCCTAACCTCCCCTTGTATTAGGCATCTAAGCTCTCAACACTCTGAGCCAAAGGGGAGGGACTGGTCCTGCATTTGAGAATAATTCAGTGCTCATTGTTAGCATTCGCCGGATCAGTAGAAGAACGGTGAGCTGAAGTTAGCAAAGAATAGCTCTCCCCCTTGAACGCTGTATTCAAATGCGGTGCAACTCAAGTCAATAAAAAGGGGAGTTGGAGTGGGGGCGAATGTGCAAGTCAAAGTCCCTGTTCAATGTACCAATCCCTCCTAACCTCCCCTTGTATTAGGCATCTATGCTCTCAACGCTCCGAGTTAAAGGGGAGGGACTGGTCCTGCATCCGAGAACAATCCAATACTTACCGTTAGCATTCAAAAGACTTGCAGAATAACGGGGATCTTAAGTTAGCAAAGAACAGCTCTCCCCCTTGAACGCTGTGTTCAAATGCGGTGCAACTCAAGCCAATAAAAGGGGGAGTTGGAGGGGGTTGCGAGTGCACCAACCGAATAAACAAAAAGCTCCCGAAAGTGGGAGCTTTTATTTTGAGTTCGAATGTTTTTCTGTGGCGTTTTAGCAAGCAACATTTAACTGCAATTGAAGCTTGAATCTGTGCTTCGATAGTCGCTTAGTAAGCTGCTTACGAGTGTGCTCTAGCGTATCCAGCTCTAGAGTATCGTCATCAATGTGAACGTCTACATTCACTCGTAACTCTTGACCTACCTTTGTCACACCAGCCAGTTTCAATTGGTGATCTGTGACTTTTTCAATTTCAAGTACGTCGTTCCCAACACTATGACAAAGCTCTTTGCTTGGTGCCATCATTAGCAGTTCACGTAATGCGCCAACCAGCATATCAAATGGTACTTTAAGGAAATAGAAGCCCATCAATACCATCATCATTGGGTCTGCATAGACCGCGTAATGTGCATATGGCGTTAGAGATACTAACCACGCAGCGATGAAACCGACGGTGACAGCAACACTTAGAAGTGTATCCATTTGCCATTGTTTTTTCTCAGCTTCGATCAGACCTGAAGAGAAGCGACGGCTTTTCTTCGCCATAAACCACCATGCATAGCCACAACCAATTACGTTGATTGCACCGAAGATAGTGGCAATTGAAGCGTCAACCTCGCGACCGCCAGATGTTAAGGCCGCTACTGCTGAAAACAATGAGAAGGCGACCACGACTAAAATTACAGCTGCTTTAATCGCGATAACGATTGGTTCTAGTATCGCTTTGCCAAAAGGAAAAATAGATTTTGATGGCTTGCTGATGTAGTACGAAGCTGCCAGTGACAATAAAGTTAACAGCAGGCTGACGAGAGAATATACACCGTCAAATACAATGACGATCGACCCAACAAGCAAGCCAAGTACCATTCCTCCTACTGCAAACCCAGAAGCTAAAAGGGCTGAGAAGATTAAGATACGGTTTTCGTTTTTGCTTGTCCTGTCACACATAAAAGATGCCTATAATTTTTACACCTTTATATTCTTCTCTTCTGAGTGAATTTAAGCAAATAGAAACTGTGTGACATTTAAACGATAAAGTGTGCTACTGATGGTTGATTCTTGTTTTTCAATGACTTAGGTTGATTTTGTGCTGTCAATAATATTGACGCTCACTGTGAAACGTTTAGAAGTCGAATAAATACTCGCTTAATTTATCAGCCAGCCAACTCATTGCTGGGTGTTCTGTTTGGCCATTTGGAACAAACATACAGTAGTCTTCTTGCTTCAAACCATACGTATGTTTGATCACCGCAAGCTTCTGATGTCGCAAGTAATGTCGGATCAACGGCTCGGGTAAAACGCCCCATGCGTCTTCTTCCAAAATGGTGTTGAGCATATAGTCAAAACTTGAAAAACCAATATATCGAGTAGAAAAGGGTTGCAGCTCAGGGTTGTCTTTCTCGTTCAAATACACCATCAGAGCTTGCATTTGGTTACGTAGGTCTTCATCGGTTACACGACGCATTTTGCTTAAACGGTGATCGAAGCTGCACACCGACATCATGCGAATTTTACCCAGCGGGTTATAAACGATATGTGGGTCATCAACGCGTTCATAATCGACTCCAAACGCAAAGTCGACTTGTTGGGTACTCACTAAGTTGGCTAAGTCACCACTGGACGCTAGAATCAAGTTGAATGTCGTTGAAGGGAAGCGGTTATTAAGCGTATGAGATAGCTCTTGCCACAAGTCATCAGGTAGGGAGTCATCTCGGGCAACCCAAACTTCAGCGTTGAAACCATCTGAGACTTGGGCACAAGTTTTCTTGATGCGTTGTGCGGTAACGAGCAAGCTCTCACAATCTTTATAGATAGCTTTACCGGCTTCAGATAGGTTGAGTTGGTTGCCAGTTCGGTTGAACAGTTCAACGTCTAGGTCTTTCTCTAAGGCTTTTATCGCCATACTGAGCTTAGTACGGTTGCAGTCGAGTTGACGCGCGGCCTCCGATACGGAGCCATATTCGGCGATGGTACAAAAAGCTTCGACTTGAGTTAAGTTCATGATTAAAAAAGACCTAAACTAAAATGATAATAATCGATAACGTAGATGAATGCGCGAACTAACGCTTAGAAAGATTATCGAAAAAAACACGGATTCGCCAGATAAGTCTATGGTGTTTTGGCGTTTTTGCGGTAATCTATGGGGGTTACAAGAAGTGAACATGGAGGCCACGATGGCACAAGATTGGGACGGCTTAGCAAAGAATTGGGAATCTAACCCAGCAACAGAACAATTTGCTCAGTCGGTGTTTGCACAGTTACAACAGCTTACTCAGCTTGATGGCATTAAAGTATTGGATTTTGGATGTGGGACAGGACAGTTAAGCCAACTGTTGTCACCATCCGCAAAAGAGATCGTGGCGCTAGATGCATCGGAAGCCATGATTGAAGAGCTTGATAAGAAAGAGCTAGATAATGTAGAGCCAATTGTTGATGCATTGACTCGTGGTTTAGTCGCTCAGCACCCAGCATTCCGTGGTCAGTTTGACTTAGTCGTTGCTTCTTCAGTGCTGGCATTTATCGATGACTACGAAACGTCTCTTGAGATTGCTCACTCGTTGCTAAACGCTGGTGGTCACTTCGTGCATTTTGACTGGATCGCGGATTCAGCAAAAGAAGGTTTCACGCTAGCGAAGTCAGAGAGCGCTCTTATCAAAGCAGGCTTTACTGAGGTAGAAACGAAGAAGGTCTTCGAAATTACATCAGACGGCCACACAATGTCAGTATTAATGGGTGTAGGTCGCCGTTAATCCCCGACAAAGAACATAAGAAAAGCGAGCTATTTAGCTCGCTTTTTTGTTTACTTTGATTTGCTAGACAAACGTGAGTTGTCGAATTTCTTCCAGGACTTCTGGGTTCGAAATCGCACCTAAGTTCTCGACTTCCTTACCATTAATGACTTGTTTGACGGCAAGTTCCACCAGTTTACCTGAACGTGTTTTAGGAATGTCACTGATGGAGAATACTCGGCTTGGTACATGCCTTGGCGAGCAGGACGTTTTGAGTCGTGATTTAATTTCGGCAACTAATCCGTCATCTAAAGTGACACCAGAAGCGGTCTGCACAAATAGCCAAATTTGTTCGTTTCGATCGACCTCTTTACCTACAGCGATAGAATCTACGATGCCTTCAAGAGCATTCACTTGCTGATAAATTTCCGCAGTACCGATGCGCACACCGCCAGGGTTCAACAATGCATCGCTGCGACCATAGAAAATGAGCCCACCTTTGGCGCTTCGTTCTACATCATCACCGTGGTGCCAGATATTATCGAACTTGTCCCAATAGGCATTGTGGTAACGCTCGCCTGAATCGTCCCAAAAGCCGACAGGGAAGTTAGGCATGGAATTGGTGCAGACTAACTCACCGCGCTGTTCATTCACGCTTTGACCCTGTGAGTCGAACACTTGAACATCAATGCCCAAGCCAGCGTACTGGCACTCACCACGATAAACAGGCGAGATAGGGTTGCCTAATACAAAGCAACCACAGATGTCTGTGCCGCCTGAGATGGAAGCCAAATGGAGGTCTTGCTTGATGTGTTGATACACGTAATCAAACTGTTCTGGGTAAAGCACAGATCCAGTAGCGCAGAGTGTTCTTAAATTAGGGAGTGAGTAATCTTTGATGGGTGACAGTCCGGCTTTTTCTATCGCTTCTAGATACTTGGCGGCAGTGCCAAAGAGACACACCTCGGCTCGCTGTGCTAAATCCCACAAAACATCAGGCGTTGGATGAACCGGGCTACCATCAAAGATCACCAAACATGCGCCGCTTGCAAGGGCAGACACGTGCCAGTTCCACATCATCCAGCCACAAGTTGTGTAGTAAAAAACACGATCTTTAGGCTGAATATCTGAATGAAGTTGGTGCTCTTTTAGGTGATTGATAATCGTGCCGCCAACCGAATGGACAATGCACTTAGGCTTGCCTGTCGTGCCGGAGGAATAAAGCACGAACAACGGGCTATTGAATTCAACGCGAGTGTAATGAAGCGGAGCAGGGGAGTATTGATTTATGACGTTTTGCCAATCGTGAGTACAAACGTCACATTCAAGCGAATGAGGTTTGAGGTAACCGATCTGACACACTTGTTTGAGTCCATCAAGGTGATCCGCGATATGATGGTTCTTCTCCGACATATCGAAGGTTTTGTCATTGAAGGTATAACCATCGCAGGTGAACAGGACTTTTGGCTTCACTTGTCCGAAGCGCTCAATAACGCTTTCCACGCCAAAATCAGGGGAGGTAGACGTCCAAGTCGCGCCTAAGCTGGTGGTGGCTAGCATTGCAGTAACGGTTTGTGGCATATGCGGTAAATAGCCTGCAACCACATCACCTTGCTTGATGCCGCACTCTACTAACCATTGCTGAACGCTCGAGACCTCATCACACAGCTCTTTCCATGTGTAGGTCTGTTTATCACCGCGTTCATTTTCGAACCAAATTGCCAGCTCATCGGCTTGTTTCTCTGCCAAGCTGAGTAGATTCTCTGCATAGTTAACTTGTGCTTGAGGGAACCACACGGTATCACGGTTTGACATAGGCGATTGCCAGCGGCTCTCACCTTGCGTTTTGATTGTATTTCCTTGCGTTCCAATCAAGTCACAAAACTGCCAAACCTCTTTCCAAAAATGCTCGTTGTGCTCCAAAGACCATTGGTGCAAATCCGAGTAGTTTTTGAGCTCGAAACCCTGTCGATTAATGTGTTCGATAAACTGCGTGATATTGGCTTGCTCGATTCGATCTTCCGTCGGCTGCCAGACTCTGTTGCTCTCGCGCATAGCTCCCTCTATAACAAAGTTTTAACGTTTTCAGTCTGAAGTGAACCTTCAACAAAGTCAAACCAACGGGTTAATATAGCTTTCCAGTTATATCAGGGTGTTAAGTGTTGATGTAAAGAAAATGTTACACCTAAATTTTGATTGAAAAATGGTCAGGGGATTGGAAGGTGAAAAGAGTGTAGATAGGCTTAATGTAAAGGATTTGTTAACGGAGATGTGCAATGACTCAGTATCATTCAAAACCCGTCGATCAGGATGGAAGGGTAGAATGGAGCCATGAAGAGGATGCCATTTGGCGCGACTTGGTAACCAGACAAATGAACGTGATTCAAGACCGTGCATGCGACGCGTATCTGCATGGACTTAAGCTGCTTGATTTACCTCAGGACCGCGTGCCACAACTGCCCGAAATCAATCGTGTTTTGATGGAAACCACCGGCTGGCAAGTGGAGCCAGTGCCAGCGTTGATCGACTTTGATCGTTTCTTCAATCTGCTTGGCAACAAACGCTTCCCAGTCGCGACGTTTTTGAGAACGCGAGAAGAGTTTGATTACCTACAAGAGCCGGATTTCTTCCATGAGATTTTTGGTCATTGCGCCATGCTCACCAATCCTGATTTTGCCGCTTTTACCGAGCACTACGGACAGCTTGGACAAGCTGCGACACCGAAGCAGCGAGGGTACCTTGCGCGTCTATATTGGTTTACAGTCGAGTTCGGCTTGGTCCGAGAAGGTAATCAAACCAAAATCTACGGTGGCGGTATCCTTTCATCTCCGGGAGAAACCATCTATTCATTGGAAAGCGACATCGCGATTAGAGGCGAATTCGATCTTCAAACTGTGCTAAGAACCCCTTACCGCATCGATATCATGCAGCCGAAATACTACGTGATTGAAGACTTGTCCCAGCTTTTCCAAATTAGCCAACTGAATTTATTGAAACAAGCCGATCTAGCGATTGAAGCCGGATTGCTTCCACCACTTTTTGAACCAAAGGAACCTGCTCATGTTGAATGAACAAAAATGCGAAGCTTGTAGTATCGATGCCATTGCACTTAGTAAAGAGGAACAACAGTCTCTGCTGCTGCAATTGTCTGATTGGCAGATCATTGAGAGAGATGAGATTCCTCAACTTGAGAAGGTCTACAAGTTTAAAAACTTCAAACAAGCGTGGGCGTTTAGCAACAAGATTGCCGAGCTTGCAGAAGATGAATTCCATCACCCATCTATCTTGCTGGAGTGGGGCAAAGTGACCATCACTTGGTGGAGCCATTCTATTAAAGGTCTGCATAAGAACGACTTTATCTGTGCTTCGAAGTGCGACGCATTGGCTATTGAAGAATAGAGCTGAGTGACTATGTTCACTTGTTATAAACAAAAAGCGCCCGGACTTAAGTTCGGGCGCTTTACTTTTAATTTTGTTCTCTTGAAGAGTGGGTATTAAAGCTCAATTCGAAACACAGATGTCGTACCTGACACTTCATTACCCACTGCGATAAAGTGTTGCCCGTTACGAGCAAAGTAGTTGATTGACTCTGGCGCCAAATCACCTGCTTTCGGATTGTAAGTGTCGTTCGCGCATTCGCCATCTTCCACTTCTGTACAAACGGGTTGGCTGTAATCACGACGGTTTACGTAATGCAGGAACTGCGCTTGCTTCGGGTCTGTGATGTCATAAATCATGATACCGCCTTGACGCTCCAAGCCGATGAACGCGTAATGGCGACCATTGATTTGTGCTACTTCAATTGCCTCTGGCTCAATGCCTTTGTCGTCACTGCGGTCATCGCCACTGTCATTGCTATCGTTGGTGCTGTTGAAGTTCTTACCTTCATTCATTAATGCGATGGTCGCGAAATCGTCACCACTATCGAAAACCAACTCACCGTTTTCATCCCAAATAGAGAATGAACGGGCACCATACGCTTGAACATTGTCTTGCGCAGAAAGCGTTTGTTCAGGCTTAATCACTTTTAGACGCGCGAGTTGCTTGTTATCTTTTAGCGCCTCTGCCAGCGGGTGATCTGCTGCGACTTTCAGCTTCTTACCGCGCACCTCATCAACATGGCTTAAACAGGTGCCTTGCTCAGAAGTATATTCATCTGTACCGAGGTAATCGTCTTCATCCCACTTGAAGCCCGCTTGGTCACATAGAGCTTGTGTTGTTTTGAAGCCATACTCACGACCGTCACCTTCGTTGGCAGAGAGGATGTAAGTTTTACCATCTACCGAGTAACTGTCGAGGGTATCTGGCATGTACAGACCAACCAGTTGAGGGTAGCTCTTAAAGTTGCCAATGATTTTGTCTTTGTTCGAAGCATCCAGTTTTGAGTCCGACCAAGATTTCTCGCCCAGACCCACAATCTTCTCTACCGATTTGCTTTCTGGGTTTATGATTGCCATTGCATTGTTCTCTTGCAGTGCAACGTAGATTTTGCCGTTGTCTGCAAAAGTGAGGTATTCCGGCTCTAGATCCTGCGCCACCGTGGCATTTGGACCTGAGATTCGAACGTCAGCAGGCAACTCAGACTTACGTGCACCATTAAACTCATTGAAACCAATCTGCGTGACTTCTGCTTGGTTTACGCCTTGGCTCAAATCGATCAATGTGATGCTGCCCTCTGGATCGACACTGTAGTCACCATTTGGCTCACCTTCGTTTGCTGTCGCAATGTATCTGCCATCTTTTGAGAAGCCAACCATGTCTGGCAATGCACCAGTAGGGAAGGTGGTGATAAGCGACAAATCATCCGAGCGGTACAAGCCAACAATGCCATTCGCCTGTTTATTACTGTTTTCAATCGCTACAGCGACTAAACCATTAAAGACTGCAACGCTGTTTGCCGCGCCAATTTCAACGCCTGCCGCTTCGCCTGCGCTGCTGAGATCGATGAATGCAGTTTGCGTTGGTGCGCCGTTGTCATCCATAGAAAGCACATCGACACGCTTTGCTTGAGCGTTGATCACGTAAAGCTTGTCAGTACACGCATCATATTGAACGATTTCTGCTGCCGATGTATCGAATGGTGCGTCAGCGATAGACGTTCCCATAAAGGTCAAACCTTGGATGGATGTCTCCCCAGTAATAGGTGCTACCGATGCTTTACATTGGGCTGCAAACGCAGAGAGAGAATCGTCAGGTTGAGATGAACATGCGATGGCAAGTGAAGATAATGCCAATACGCCTATTGCCTTAAATGGGGTGGTCATGATATTTCCTTATTAAGCAGATACAATGTTGCTCAATGCACCTAAATTAGATATCTATTCATTCACCAACACAGTGAAGAATAGCGCATTGATTGAAGTGTTATGAGGGGCTGTTGATCTTTCGCGGTTAAATTTTGTTCGGATGGGGACGCCTAGTCAAAATCGTTTTAGGCGAGGCAAGGAGTGTGTCGCCTAGTCGTTCTAAGCAAATACTCCTTAACAAAGCATGAAACGATTTTGCGGGGGCGCCTAGCCCGAACCCTCCGGGCAGCGTTTGTTGGTCATTTCTACCGCGTTATCGACTTCTCATGTAGGCTAGCTACATAGCAAAGTCTCTGCCTTGTATAAATGTCCAACAATTCGCTGCAAAAATCAGCTCGAAAGGTCAACAACCCCTAAATAAGGCTCTGAATATATGTATGATTTATGACCCTTATATTGGCTTTTGATGAAACAAATGTGTCAGTTTTAATCTGAACGTATGTCGAACACTTAAGATGAAAAGACACTAGGAACTAGAAATAATGGAACTAAAACAATTTTTGGATGCGCTATCGGCATCACCAGAGACAGTAGAATTTGAAACGGTAATGGCAGCAATTGAAGCGAACTACGAGTTTACGCCAGCGGCCTTTGTGAATGGTGAAACCCAGAATAATGCAGGTGAGAACAACGGTTCATGCAAGATCTTCGCTTTTGGTCAACTGAATAACCTAAGCAAAGAGGCAACGTTGGCGTGTTTTGGTCGTTTCTACCGTGAAGATGTATTGGCGCACCCAGAGAACAACGACCATCAAAACATTCGTAACTTTATGGTGACAGGCTGGGATGGCGTGAAGTTTGAATCCCAAGCGTTAGCGCAGAAATAGTTCGCAGAACTTACCTTCATTTCAATGATAGCCAGTCCGTTATGTCCTAGTTCGATAGGTTAGGCGACTGGCTTTTTCTCCAAACATTTACGACACAAACAAAGCTGTCCCGCTTCTGGCTTGGGTAGGTCTCTAGTCTCAATATCAAAGCACCAGCACGTCTCTTTCCCCGCAGCAATATCGCAGTGCGCGTTCGTGCCACACTCAGGGCATGAATGGGTTGAATCATTTCCAACCAATTGCTCGATGATCGCGTCTCGTTGAGCATCAGACTTATCTTTCCACTGCACGATTTCTTCCATAGTTCGGTGACAGCCAGAACAGATTCCGCCGTTATTTTTACAGGCTGCGCGGCAAGGTGACTTCATTAGTTTTCTCGTTATGCTTTCCAGTAAGCGGCGTACTTTAACATGAAATTGTGTAGCGGGAAGCTCAATCCTTGATTCAGCAAAATACCCATTAGGTGAATAAATACTGGTCAATTTTATATGGGATGATAAACTGTATATTCAAAGTTTGAGGAGTTGGTATGTTTAAGTTATTGGTTGAGCGCTTGTTTAAGACAACGGTAGTTGTATCTCTGGTTTTTGTCTTGAGCGGATGCGCTGGTGGCCCTGTCGTCAGTGCGACGAAATTCACCAGTTATGAAGATTTTCGTCCAGGTCCAGAGGGTGGGGTCGATCTCGTTTGGGCGAGAGTAGGCTTGCGCGATGCTACTCGTTTGAAAGAGAAAATGGATGAATACGACAGCGTAGTGATTGATCGAGTGATGGTCGTGGTTCAAGAATCTGAGCTCGATGATGAAGAAATCAATGAATTGACGACATACATGGTCGAACAGCTAAAAGCGCGCATCTCACCCGTCAAAAAGATTGTCGACCAACCCGGTGGAAAAACACTTCGTTTGAGTATTGCCGTTAGTAATGTGGAAACACCAAATCCCGTCCTTGCTGTCACCTCAAGCATTCTGCCAGTTGGCTTGGGGATTTCTACCATATCAAAAATCACGACAGGTGAGCACACCAATGTAGGTTCCGCGACAGTGGAGTTACTTGTGAGTGACTCAGAAAGTGATACACCGCTGTTTGCTGCAATTGATCGCCAAGCAGGGAACAAAGACTTCTCTACCATGATTGATTCTTTAGACGACGCCAAAGATGCAATTAACTGGTGGGTCGATCGCTTGGGTGTTACTCTTAGCCAAGATGTATCCCAGCAGACCCCGTAGTATATGTTAGAAAAAGAAAACCTTATCAAACTCGCTCGAATGCAAATGCCGTTTGGGAAATACGCTGGGCGTGTACTTATTGATCTTCCAGAAGAATACCTACTCTGGTTCGATAAAAAAGGTTTTCCAGAAGGGGAGTTAGGCGAACTGCTAAAGCTCTGCCTCGCGCTAAAAATTGAAGGCTTAGACAGTGTTGTTAAGCCTTTAAAGCGCATGTAACCTGCTACAGCAACTCCCCATTAAATAAAAGAATGAACATGAATTTTGATATCAATGCACTGAAACACCACCAACTGGTTGAAGATGGCCAGCTAGAAGGGTGTTACCTCCATCAGCCTGCGCAAGGTAGCCAACAAAACGACAAAGCTGTTTTGGCAGAACGCCGAGCGTTGGAAAAGATGGGGTACAAGGTGATTCAGGTTCAAGCCAAAGGCGGCACAACAACGTTTGCTGAGGCGATGCAAAAGTTTGCAAAGAAGACTGGTCACCAGCCTAAGTAGTAAGTGAATGGGGCTGGGGCTTTTTACATCAATTAGTTAGCTCCTGCTGTCACCATTTTGTCCATTCGTGAGTTACCACAATAAAGGTTTCCCCAATGTGGACTTTGGACACGTTTTACAACACTGCTTGGCCCTAAAAATGAAGGGGTTAGATTCGGTTATGAAGCCGTTTAAGTACGCCCCTTTCCTACGATATTAGAGACAGAAACCACCATCCCTCTAACTTATTAGAGAGTCGAAGCAAGCCAATTTGTTTGCTGACAGACCTACACACGATAGTGGAAATTTGCAATATAAGTTTGTCTTGCTATCGGCATCAGGTAATCGGCGTATTGTGCGGATCTGTAATTTTATTTCTCGTCGCTATGCGAGGATATTTATGACCCCACAAGAACAAGAACTTATTCAAAAATTGGCTGATAAAATGCGTGTTAATCAAAGCAACGCAAAAGATGCCGCAGCCGCTCAGCTAATCCAAGAGCAGATCGCATCTCAATCCGACATTGTTTATCGTCTTACACAAGTCGCTCTGGCGCAAGAAGTTGCACTCAAAGATCTAAAAGAACGTAACGAGTATTTGCAACGCAATGCAGATTTTTATAAACAAGAATCTAACAGAGGTAGCCTGAACCGTATGTTTGGCAGGGCCAGCACACCACCGTTGCCACCTCAGCCTGCTTACCGTCCTAGTGCCTTTGGCGGCTTCATGCAAACAGCTGCCGGTGTTGCCACTGGGATGGTTGCGGGAAGTGCATTAAGTCATCTTTTATTTGGCGGTGAGCATAGTTCACCGATGGTGGAAGATGTTACCAACAACACCATCATTGAGCAGCCTGAAGAAAGCGCAGACTCCCAAATAGATCCCTCACAGAATACCTCTAGTCAACCAACTGATACAGCAGATAACAGTGGGGGCTTTCTGGATGGCACCGATGGTTATACGCAGGATTACACAGGTGGAGGTTGGAGCCAAAATTCAGGTTTTGATGATAATTCGGCTTTTCAATCGTCAGGTCTTGATGATGGTAACGCGTTTAATGATGATACGCTCACAAATAATGATGCTGATAGCTTTGGTGGGGGGAGTAGCTTTTTTGGTGGCGATGAGATCGACTTTGGTGATGATGATAGCTTGTTCTGAATCATGAAAGCTGAGACAGCGTCGTTAAACCACTAATTAATAGTAACCAAATACTCAAATAATCGCTGCTTAGTCAGCGGTTTTTTGTATCTAGTCTTGTATACCCATATACGTAAAAAAGCCCCGCTTAGTCCAAGGCTGTCAAGCGGACTAGGCGAGGCAAAAAGAACAGCTAGGAACTCTGTTCTTTGATGGTGTCTGGAAACGAATAGTTGAATCGTCTCCGGAATAAATTTTAGGAATTTCTAACGCTGTTTTGTCAGCGAAATGTCACGACTCTACATCATGCCGACAAGCTTATTTTTTATTTTTGAACAATAGCTTAGGAAGCAATCGGACTTCGTAGGAATCGGCGAAGTGTTCTGACGAAAGGCACAAAAAAACTCGCTATGTAAGCGAGTTTTCTGTCAATTGAAGTTCTGGATTAATGTCGACGTTGAGGGCCGTGACGAACGATGTCTTTACCGTGTTCGTAAACATGTTGAGAAACCCAACGGCCAAGAACTAGTTGATGCTTGTCATCTAGTACCGCTACAAATGGGCGGCCATCTGTGTTGTTTGTCGCTAGTGCTACGCCTGCGACGCCTTCAAGGCCTAGCGCACCACTTTCAACTAGGTGTAGGAAAGCTTCTAGCTCTTCCAATGTTTCGATAACGTGATTATCAATATTCATTGTCTTCAATCTCTTCGAATTGTAGATACTCTATTGGCGCGTACTCTACCTAAGTTGTAGTGAGAAACCAAGCAACGATTTGATTGTAATAGCCGAGGTCGCGGGGTAAAGAGGAGCGTATCTCATATTTGTCGGCAATTGGGCGTCGTGATCTTGGGCTGGTCATATCTGCAACATAATAAAACTTGGCTTTGTGATGCTAAGTTGTTGTAAATTCGAGTACTAATCTCAGAGTTTTACCATTAAAGGGAACAGCCCAATGAAGAAAGTACTAATTACAGGTTTCGAACCGTTTGGTGGTGAATCCATCAATCCCGCTTTGGAGTCGGTAAAACGACTCGACGGGAAAAAACTCAATGGTGGGGAAATTGTTGTTTGCCAAGTGCCTGTAACGCGTTACGAATCCATCGATACTGTGATTAGTGCTATTGAGCAACACCAACCAGATATTGTGATTACAGTAGGGCAAGCGGCAGGACGCGCAGCGATTACGCCAGAACGTGTAGCGATTAATATCGATGATTTTCGTATTCCCGATAATGGTGGTCATCAACCAATCGATCAGCCCATTGTTTCTAGTGGTCCAGATGCGTATTTTACTACATTGCCGATTAAAGCGATGACTAGTGCTCTTCAACACGCAAACATCCCATGCCAAGTTTCGAATACCGCAGGGACATTTGTCTGTAATCACCTCTTTTATGGTGTTCAGCATTACTTACGTGATAAATCCATTCGTCATGGGTTTGTTCATATCCCACTTTTACCTGAGCAAGATGCGTCAGGAAATCAGCCTACCATGTCACTAGGCGTTATTGTTGAGGGGCTCAAGCTATTGGCTCAAGCCGCTATTGATAATGAAGCTGATATTGCCGTCACTGCTGGCCAAATCTGCTAACAAACAGAGTTAACTTGAGTATTTAAGCAAACACCGAGCGAAGACATGCTCGGTGTTTTTGTATCTGTTAAGTCGCTCAAATTATGTTCGTTATGAAAGGAGTAGCATTAATTCATCAAGTAGAGGAGTTGACTCTCATTCTGGTTGGTGTCCCATTCAATAAAAAAGGCGAACTTTCATGAAAAGCAATAGAAGTAAGATCATTGCGCTTTCCTCTGCGGTTGTTTTCGTTTTGGCTATTGCTGCCCTAAAATTCGAAAACACCCTTGGACTGCTTCCTATCCTTATCGCTATTGGCGCGTTTTTTACTTGCGTCATTCATACCAGCATGCATCTTTCTGGTGTGGGAAATGCAGATACGTTTGGCTATTACGAACGCTCGCAGCGAACAAAGGCGAAAGCATTACATAAAGGCTTAGATTCCCGCGATAAAAAGCGTTGAAGCAAGTTACATTCTCCGTATACTTTGGCAAAGCATTTAAAGCACAAGCTTGTCGGAGAAAAGCATGTCACATCGAGTACCTACTAACATACTGACGGGATTTCTTGGCGTCGGTAAAACCACGACCATTCTGAACTTACTGAAAAACAAACCAGAAAACGAAAACTGGGCTGTGTTAGTGAATGAGTTTGGTGAGATAGGTATCGATGGCGCGATGATGACCGACCAAGGAGCGCTGATCAAAGAAGTACCGGGCGGCTGCATGTGCTGTACGGCAGGTGTCCCTATGTCTGTTGGTATCACGGCTTTGCTGCGTCAAAATCCAGATCGCCTTCTTATTGAGCCAACGGGGTTAGGCCACCCCAAGCAAGTCATAGCCACACTGACTTCTGAGCAATACTTGCCATACGTTGACCTTAAAGCAACTATCGCGCTTGTGGATCCGCGTAATTTAAGTGACGAAAAGTACCTATCAAATAAGAACTTTGTTGATCAATTAGATAGCGCAGATGTGGTCATCGGTAGCAAGGTCGATCTGTGTACCAGTCATGACATTGACGTATTCAACAATTGGGTAACCGACCAAACGCCTTCAAAAGTGTTCAGTAAGCTGATTCACGATGGTGACTTACCGATTGAAGTGTTGGACATCGAACGCGTGCACGGTAGTGCATCTTCCCACATTGAAGCTCATCACCATGACCATGCACATCAAGAGCCACAATTCCAATTGCCTCCTGGTGAAGCCTTTATCCGTAAAGAGAACAAAGGGCAGGGGTACTTTAGTTGTGGTTGGTTGTTTGGCGCAGAATACACGTTCAATTTCGACCAACTGTTCTCAATGCTATCTGAACTAACGGCTGAACGTGTGAAAGCGGTGATGAACACAGATCAAGGTTGTTACGCGTTTAATGTAGCAAATGGCGTTGTATCCGTTAACCAAATGAGTCTAGAGGGTTTCGAATCACGTCTAGAGGTCATTGACTCGCAATTGATGCCTTGGGATCAGTTAGAAGCGATCCTGCTAAAACTCTGCGGAATTGCTGATTAATAACGCATAGGTTGGTGCTTAGTAAAAAAGTGAGATAAATCACTGGAATTCGGGTATAGTGCACCGCTAAAATTTTTATAGCTATTTAGTGATTTGTTTAAGGAATACGCTCAATGTCATTTTCATCTCAAGGTTTTGCGCCAGAAGTGGTAAAAGCACTGGCAGAATGCGGTTATGAGAAGTTAACGCCAATTCAACAGAAGGCGATTCCAATGGCTCGTAAAGGTCATGATATCTTTGCAACTGCGCAAACGGGTACAGGTAAAACAGCCGCGTTTTCTCTGCCTATGATTCAACAGTTGTTAGAATCCGGTCGCAGCGCATCTCGCAAAACTGCACGTGCACTGATCATGGCTCCTACTCGTGAGCTAGCAGAGCAAATCGCGGACAATATCAAAGCATACACTAAGTACACAGACCTATCGGTTGCCGCAATCTTTGGTGGCCGTAAGATGTCTTCTCAAGTGACAGCGCTAGAAGGTGGCGTGGATATTCTTGTTGCGACGCCTGGTCGTCTAGAAGAGCACATCGAGCAAGGCAACGTATCCGTAGCAAACATCGAGTTTCTTGTGTTTGATGAAGCGGACCGTATTCTTGATATGGGCTTTATCCATGCTGTACGTAAAATCATGATGGATGTGGATACAGACCCACAAATCATGATGTTCTCAGCAACAACATCGAGCCAGTTGAATCTATTAGCGAAAGATATCCTTCGCAAGCCAAAGCGTATTGAAGTAGAGCGTGCAAACACAACGGCACAAACTATCGCACACGTACTTTACCCAGTGGATCAAGAGCGCAAGACTGAGCTTCTTTCTGAGCTGATTGGTCGTAAGAACTGGAAGCAAGTATTGGTGTTTGTGAACTACAAAGAGACCGCGAACGATGTTGTAAAAGAGCTTAAGCTAGATGGCATCAAAGCCGTTGTGTGTCACGGTGACCGTGCACAAAGCGCACGTCGTCGCGCGTTAGAAGAGTTCAAAACGGGTAAAGCTCGCGTAATGGTTGCAACAGATGTAGCGGCTCGTGGTCTGGATATTGAAGATCTACCACACGTGGTGAACTATGACATGCCATTCCTAGCAGAAGATTACGTTCACCGTATTGGTCGTACAGGTCGTGCGGGTAAACAAGGTCACGCCGTATCATTTGTTAACCGCGAGGAAGAGCTAACTGTGGTGCAGGTTGAAAACCTAATTCAACAACACATTCGTCGTATCGAGTTAGCGGGTTACGAACCAAAGCAGCGTGAATCTTACATCGAGAAGCTAAACTCAAAGCCTGCGTTCAAGAACCGTCAAGGTCGTCGTAATAACCCGAACCAATCGGCAACAGACCAAGGCTCTGCGGAGCGTCGCTTAGCGATGGTTAAGCGTTTAAAAGCGCGTCGTTCTTCTAACTAATCGAACAAAATTAAAAACGCCCCTTACTCAAAGGGCGTTTTTATAACAATTGGCACAAGAATACTAATTTACGCCAATTAGGTTTGGCTCTCCACGGTAAATCACTCGGTCGTTACCTCTGTTTACCCCGAAAGTGACAATAACCGGGGGATCTTCTTCACCATTGCTAGCGTTATCCCAGTTATAACGCAGCCAAGGCAAATTATTTGCACCGTTGGCAAGATCTAGATGGAACTTAACTTGTTCGCGGGATGGCGTTGTTTGCGATGCAAGAACTTGTAGCGTGCGGCCTACTACAAGGCTCCCATCACCAGAAAGTGAAGCGGTCGATGTTGTGCCATCAGACCACAAGATATCAGAGCGACTATGTGTGCTATCAAAGCCCGTCTGGCTGTCACTGAAGTTCGTGGTGAAGCGACCATTCTCCCAATATTCTACGTCTAAAGGCACTTTGATCTGTTGACCTTGAGGCCCACCAACATCTCTAAATTTTAAGCGACCAAATCGAACGTCCGGTTGGGTTGTCAGGATATGCGAGTCGTCGAAAAACTCGAATTTATCTACTTTGCTTAAGTAGGTTAGGCCAATTTTACTGAGTGTTGCATGACTTCCTGTGTTGAATGGCCCATCGGGGTAACTTCCTCCAATGTCGTCCTTTTCCCAGCAGGCACTGTTTGAACAGTCGTATTTCGACGCAGATGATTTGATAAGAAACGTACCGATACTTCTGCTTGCTAAGTCACTCCATTGCACCTGAGTAGGGCTAGGTGGCACAAACCTATTGGTATAGTTGCTAAGCTCTCCCAAGGTGAAGTTTTGTTGTTTCTTAGGTGCAAAATAGGCATAGTTTGCCACGTCAGACTTGTTCGCGTTTAATGCTACAACGGTATAGCTAACACTCGTAAGTGGCTGGTTCATATAAACAAAAGATTGACCAGATGGGTACTCCCAGTTCTGGTTAATGACTTTGAAATGCTTTGGATAGAATCGACCTACGTGTCGATAGCCTTGGTTAATACCACTGTTCGCAACATCAACCTTTATGGTCAAGCTGCCGACCTCATTCCAGTATAACTGGTCAAATACATAACCAAGCCCAGTGTTTTGGTGATTAAGCTTACTTAACCCCATTAGCCCTTCTAATAGAACTGTCTGATTAGCTGCGTTCTGAGTCGGAGTATGTTGTTCACTCGATAACTTGATGCTGGCAGAAGGGGAACCGTAATTCATGAAGTTTGAGGTTACGCGGATGCTATCACTACAGTACGCAGTAGTGTTGATAGGATCACTTAAGGAGCCTCCAGACTGCCAAACAATAGGCTTAGTAAACAGAGAAAATAGCTCACTTGCCGCGACAAACCCTGCGCCATCACTTGAGGTGCCCGAGGGTAAAGCTGCGTTCTCGCCGTTTGGGCAGATAGCAAAGGTCCAAGGCCTTGACTGAACGAGGAACTGACCGGTTACTTCACTGTGACCGCTTTCAGGGCATTTGGCGAATCCAGTACAGTCGAATGTATCGGTTAATTGGATATTAAACGAACCTGATTCATAAGTAATTAGGCTAGCATTGGATACACCGTGTTTGAACTCTGGCTGGTAGTTAAGATCACCCAGCGAGCCATTTGTCGGTGAAACGACAGATGGGGTGATAGTTGGGATTGCAGAATAATTTGAGGCTTCGACTGCCTCTCCTTCTTCTGTACAGGCGAGAATGCGTGTATTGATTGTCTCGGGCTTGCCTGCAACAACTTGAATTTCCCCAACAGGAATTCCTGGGTCGAGAGAATATGCTTCAAATATAAATGGCTTAAACTTAAACTCTGCGAGTTTAGATTGCGTGCGATCTGTCACTAATTCTGCTGTGACGCTGTAAGTCTTATCAAAATCGACATTTTCAATTTGGTTTGTTTTGACTTTAATTTGAACGACTAGCTCGCCAGAATCATTGGATGTAAACAGCCAAGGGTTAGTTGAGTCTTGTGAAGCTCCGGAGATCATTATCACTTCGAAGAAATCAGAATCGGCAATCGACAGTTGAACCTGTAGGCTTTCTCCAATGGCATTGTTTTTGGTATTAATAGTAAAGGTGGGCGGTTCATCACCACACATTAATGCTAAATCATCTTCAGGAGAGATGGTAAGCTCATAGTCGTCCTCCTGAGGTGGTAGCATATCACATACAGGAATATCTACTGATGTGATAGGGCAGGCCAAAGCAGAATAGTCGCAGTTTGATTGGTCAATACCACAATAAAGCTGAATGTTACTTGGCTTATCCCCATAACTCTTAATATCACCACATACCTCGGTGTTATTCGGCAATACTAATGGCTGAAAAGTCTCAATTGCTAACTCTGTATCGTAAAATGCGCCTTCTAAATACCCTGTGAGACCTTCAGAACGGATTTTTCCAAATACACTGATGTCTTTAATGTTCAATGAATGCAGCGCGGAAATATCACCGACAATATAGTGGTCACCCAGTGGTGCGCTAGTGTTGATTTCAAACAGATGTCCACTTGACTTGATATCTCCACATATATTGGTGTTCGTTAGAGTCGAAGTACTTAGTGTCGTTATATTACCTATTACAGTGTTGTACTGACCAGTAACCGCAAGTGTAGAGCCGTTTAGAGTGACATCCCCTTTAACAAGGACATTTTCTAGCGTCATAGGATGATCTGAGGTGAGGTTACCATAAATTGTTGTATGGTTATTTTGATAATCAACACCAGTAGCTGTGTTGTTATTGACTGATAATTCAACAGCATAAGAACGTAGTGAGATTGGGTTCAAAGCAGAGCCAATTGCGTTACTTCCTTTCAGAACTATACCTGAATGGGCAGTAAGTGAGACCTCTCTATTATGCGTTGATACCACTTTGTATCCATGAGGCAATTCAATCTTAGATGGGCAATGAAATACAACACTGCCATCAGGTTGTACTATTTCTTGAAAGTTCTGACCTAGACAAATTTCATTGAGCTGTTCTAGATTTGTGACATCAACAGTCGTTGCTTGGCCGGCAAAGGGAAAAAGTAGTGCCGCACCAAAAATGCTAACAAAACGCATCATTAAGTATCCTATTTCCGTGGAACTCAATGGCATCAAGCAAAGGTGGAAAGGAGCGTCTCCCTAAGTTACTTAGGGTAGATTCACTCTATAAAAATATGTGTGTCATTATTTTTTGGTACGTTATACCAAGCTATTATGCGCTAGATTACAACTTAAGTGTGATGTTAGTTCAAGAGCAAATGATGATATCAGTCGCATATAAGTATGAAATATTGTTAGGAAATATGAATTTGCCTGATGTATGGAGCTAGAGCATAGTCCAGCTCCAAATATCACTAGGCAGCATGGTCAATCAGAGGGGCCATTTGGTAAAGCTCTTCCAAAATAGCTTTGGTTTGTTTCGAGTATATGAGTCGGTCTTTATCACCGACCAACTGAATTGCACGTACTTTTCCACTGACCAGGCTGTGTCTTATCGTGCGTAATGCCATCTGGAGGTCTAGGCATGTACCTTCTAGGCCATTTTTCGGAATGAGAGAACTTAGGTCAACGCTCAGAATGACTTGATCGCAATGGTCAAGATAGTTTGAAGCTTGTTGTTTTAGATGGTTACGGTGTCTAAATACGAACTCTCGGTCGGTTATCCAATCGCACCCCTGATCTTCAGCGTATTCCCACATTGTTGAAGCAGCCCCTGATTCACTTACGCCGGCGAAAAAAAGTCGAACGTTATTGTATCGAGTAAGAGCAAAATGAAATGCGGACCCCAGCCTTGGTTCAAGAGTTTGATTCAGATTCATCTTATGGCCGATACTGATGATGCCGATTTCATCTCGTTCATGAACAACTACGGGTAGAATGGAGAGTATTACTTCGGAGCAGTTAGTCAAAATCACAGGAACTGAGTGTCGGGATAAAGACAAACTCAATGCTTCTTGGAAATCACCACTATCAATTTGGGGATGATCAAAGTGACCAAGGTTAGCAGCGGAACCTTGGTCATGCTGTTGGTAAAGCCAGTCACTGGCATTGTCCAAGCTTTGATTAGCTAGATCATACGTTGCAGCAGTCATGGGGGTTAAATGTTCACATACCGTCATAAAAGAAAAAGGGTGGTGGTGAACGGGTTTTGATGCTCTATGAAATGCGTAACGTTTGAAAAAGCTTAACATGGTGAATTACCTTTCTGGCGGCAACGCCCTCGCTGCCTGCAACACATGTAAAATGATACGCTGCTTATCCTTTTCGACTCGGTGTGCTGGAGCCATGACAGATACAGCACCAATTAACTTGCTGCCTTTCATCACTGGCGCACTAATACCAGATACACCTGGGTCTATCTCAGAAGTACTAACTGCGTAGCCATTTTTCCTAATGGTGCTTAACTCTTGTTCCCATTCGTCCATACGATGATCCTCACCAAAATGGCGAAGGATTTTTTCGCATCGTGCCTGGGGCATATAAGCCAGCATCACTTTAGATGAGGCGCCCCGCAGCAATGGTTGACTTTGACCCTGGACGTAACTGCAACGAAGCGCCTGCATACTTTCTTTCTGTCGGACACAAAGCGCGCGATAACCAGAAGGCACCATGTAAGCTGCCATTTCTCCCGTCTGTTGGACGAGACGAGACAGAATGCTTTCTACCATGTCTAAGCCATGCTGCGCGGTTTCGTAGCTGTGCATTAAAAGCAGTGCAGCGGGGCCGACTACAAAGGTCTTGTCATGGACGCTTTCTTCGATCAGGTTCCACTCTTTTAGCAACTTCAAATGGCGATATAAGCTACTTAAAGGCACATTCATTTGTTCGCTAAGCGTTTTTGCAGAAACCGGGAATGGGCTAACAGCAACTTGCATCAATAATTGAAGGGCTTTTTCGTTTACCTGATTAGCGTTGGCTTTGTTTGTCGTCATAGGTGCGTTGTAACGTGATAAAGGGGATGTCTCAACTATAATTCTTAACTGTCGAGAAAAGGAAAATATTTATAAACCATTATTCTCATTTGGTGAGAAAAGTGCCATCTGATTTCTGGTTATGAGCAAGCGTGCTTCTATGCAAGAACCAAGAAGTAGTTTTGGATTAGTAGGGTGTCATCTAAAGGGGCTTGCTCGTGTGTGGTTAATTGTCTGCTAATTTTATTGTCGCGTTGAACTATCGACGCTTCCTTAGTGTAGACTTTGAGGCCCATTAAGAGTCTTACCTAAATTGTTGTTATATTTGCAGTAATGTTAGGTTGTGCTCATACTCATTTAGGAATGAAATGCATTGAGCAATCCTACCGACCAAAGAGCAGGGGTGTCGACGTTGAATTGGAGCGATAACGAATGCTAAGCAAAGCAACGCTAAAAAAAATCAGCATATTCTTTATTCCTGTCCCTTTAATCTTGGCGCAGGTGTTTTTTCTCGCTCAACAGAATATTCAAAAAAACCTAGATAATATTTTAGAGAGAAACATACAAGTTGCCGACCAAATACTGTTCCATATCGAAACTGAAAATAAAACGGCATTAATAGACCCGACAAGGTGTGAAGCGTTACAGCAAAACCTAATGTTTGAAAGAAACATTGATGAAATGCTGATTGTTCACGGTGACAACATTATCTGTTCTTCTAAGTTAGGTTCGATATCCAAACCTTTGGACAGTTATTTAAAGCAATATGGCACTGATACACTGTCTTTCGCGCGTATACACGGTTACCCAGAGCAAGTCCTAACACTGACCACACAGAGCACCGAAAATCCAGAGTATCGCGCTATCACCATTGTGGATAGGGACTATTTTGGTGCGACTATTGGTTATAAAAATGATCTTCGTCTTAAGCGCTCGGCACTGTATGTGGGAGAAGGTGTTGCTCCGCTTGGTTCGCTCAAGCAAGGTGATAATCCCATCGCCATCGCTCATTCTAAAATCTTTGATTATGAAGCCTTACTCGAAGCCAGTAATGTCTATATTGAGCAAAAAGAGCTGTCTTATTTTATTTCAGCGATCCCCCTCCTACTGATTTTCTACTTAACGATTTATATCGTGACAAAGTTTGTCGATCCTCAGAGAAGCTTGCTCGTAGATTTGAAAAAGGCCATAAAAAGGAAAGAGCTGGCGCTGTATTATCAGCCACAAATTGATGCAATAACAGGTGAATTAAAGGGGTGCGAAGCGCTTCTACGTTGGAAGCACAAGAGCCGTGGTTTTGTCTCTCCAGATAAATTCATTGTAGCTGCGGAACAAAACGGGCTGGCGAATGACATCACCGATTATGTTCTGGATAAAGCACTCAAAGACTTTTCTGATAGTCATTACTCAAAGCCTTTTCATTTAGGCGTCAATGTACCACCTGATTATCTCTCAGACGCGCATGTTATCCATAAGATAGAGCGCATCCACAAGAAACTAAAACAAAATAATGTCTTTTTGGGGATTGAGATTACCGAGCGCCAGCTTATCGATGAAAATACGCAGAAGTACATTTCAGCGCTGCGGGTGTATGGCATAGAAGTACTTATTGATGACTTTGGTACGGGGCAAACTTCTCTGGCAGCTCTGCAACACATGAGAGTGGATTACTTAAAAATAGACAAGTGTTTTGTCGATACAATCGGTATTGAGAGTGTTAACGCTCCGGTTTTGAATGCCATTGTCCGATTCGCCAATGAGCTTGAGATAAAGCTCATTGCGGAGGGAGTGGAAACTGAAGCGCAAGTGAAGCATCTTATTGATCTAGGAGTAGATTTCCATCAAGGTTACTTTTACTCAAAGCCTGTGCCATTTAAGCAACTATTACTTAATTATCAGTAGGGTTGTATATTTGAGAGGCGTATTCTTAGGGCCGGAAGATAGCTTAAGAATACGCAACTCTTGTTGGTTAAAGTTACGACTTCTATTCTGCTCCAGATTTGAAGAGATAACCTTTGTAACAGCTTGCTTCGTTATCAAACCTAAACTCTAAGTAGTTTTGAATGCTTTCTATACCATCTTCTTGGTAATGTGAAACATATAAAAGCTGACTTAACTTCTCCTTCGCTATCAACTCTAGAGTGTTTTTTACTAACATTCGCCCCAAGTAATCTAAGCCTTGATAAGGTTCGTCCAAAATTAGCAATGTAGGCTGTTTAACAATAGCGCGAGCGATAAGAAGCAAGCGCTGCTGACCATATTCCAGTTGTTTAAAAGAGGTCTTTTGATATTGGCTCATGTGTAGAATTGTCAGCCAATCCTTCGCAATATTGATCTGATTCTTAGTCGGTTGTGAGTAAAGACCAATTGAATCATAGAATCCCGATAAAATGACTTCTAACGCGCTGCAGTTAACTCGATATTGAAGGTGCAGGGCGGAGGACACCATACCGATATGTTGCTTTATTTCCCAGATGCTTTCCCCACTGCCGCGTTTCTTACCGAATATATGGATATCATTACTGTAACACTGGGGGTGATCGCCAAATATCAACCCTAACAAGGTGCTTTTACCGCATCCATTCGGCCCTTTCACTTGCCAGTGTTGGCCTTTATCAATGCGCCAATTTAAGTCAGTGAAAATGGTCTTGTCGGTGTATTCCACTTTGCCACTCTTAAGTTCAAAAATTGGATTATCAAAATGGGTTGTATGTTGATGCTGACGAATTAATGCCATCATCTCTTCGCTTTGTTTCTCTGACTGGGACTTAATCTGCGCGATGATGGGGTGCTGATCCCAGCTTTGCTTGTCCATTGTGCTATCAAGTTTGCCACCATTGAACAGTGCCACTTGATCTATCCAGTCGGGCATGTCGGATTCACGAGAGAAGGTAATTAGGATTTGAACCGATTGAGAGAGCGTTTGAAGATACTTTGCCAATGAAGCACGGTGCTCTACATCTAATCCTGTAAACGGGTTATCTAACAACACTAGATCTGGTTTTGCCGCGAGCGCACGGGCCAGCATTACACGTCTCGTTTCACCAGTAGAAAGCACTCTAACCCCGCTTTCGGCTAAATGTGATAAGTCGAGCTCTTCAATTACTGTTTGCGCGAAGGTGTCATCTTGGCAGACGTCAAAGATCAAGTTATATACTGAGCTGCCTTGGTCAATACGATCGAGAAAATCGGTGTCATCTCTTTCGATCTCCAACTCTAGCAAGCGTTGTTGTTCAGAAAGAGATACTTGAGCAATCTGCCAACCTTCGACGTTCAGTTCACCTGACTCAGGCGTAATTTCTCCGCACAGTAAGTCACCAAGCATAGATCCAATATCGCCCTCAGAGCTGAAAATGCCCCAAGATTGTCCTGCTTCAATGTGCCAATTGTCGATAGAGAGGGTGGAGGTATTTTCCTTTGCAGTAAGCTGATGAAATTGAATCGGCATAGTATTTGTCTTCCATGATTTATTATTATGCGGACTCCAGTTATACCAACTCTAGCCTAAGTATAGAAAGGGCTTAAATGACGATTTTACTAACGATACTGAGAAGCGCGGGGTTGGTCAGTAAAGTAGAGAAGTGCAACAGTTGCATCTCAGTGCTGAAATTAATTTCTTGGTGGGCTTTATCGAAGTATGTCGCGGAGTGCTGGGGTCGCACACGACTAGGTATTTAGCAATCCCGTAATTTTCCAAACGCTAAAACGACGAAAGCCCATTGATTTCTCAACGGGCTTTCTAAATGTGGGGGAGTTCGGGGACGCCTAGGCTGGGCTTGCATTCAAGGAGGGATTTGGGTTAATCCCTTTAAACCGCTGAAATACGAAAAAGCCCACTAATCTCTTAGCGGGCTTTTTACTGGAATGTGACGGAGTGCTGGGGTCGCACACGACTAGGGAATTAGAAATCCCTTAATTTTCCAAATGCTAAAACGACGAAAGCCCGTTGATTTCTCAACAGGCTTTCTAAATGTGGGGGAGAGATAGGGATTTGAACACCATCCCGAGCTCATAAACCTGCATTAAGCTGATTTATATCAATGAGTTAAAACTACAGCATAGAGAGATCTTTGTCCAATTGAAAATGCTGATTGGAAACTTGATAGTCAAGCTGCTTTGGATCAAGGTTATCGAACCAGATATGCGCCAGTGAGGCTCTTCAGTACCGTTCAGGAGTAAATATCTTAAATAAATTAACTAACCCGTTGAAAAAAGTCAAAAAAACGCATTGACATTAACTTATTGCCATTGTAAAACTAGTTACATTAGCTGATTCAGTGAACTCATTCGGGAGCACGTCAGCGTTCTTAACAAGCTTTAGCAACAAAGTGGCTACTTTGTGTATAGCTGAAAGCCTTAATTAATTAATAAATAAATTATGAACACGATGGTGTCTGAGTTCGCTCAGGCGATGACTTTATTTATCTAATTAGTTAGAGGTTTTTATGAACGAACACAAACATTCAATTCATCCACTTAAGCAATTACTTCAAGTTCTAGGCTATACCGTCAATGAAACTGATTCTCAGTGTGTTTGGGAAGCGACTTTGTCATCTGAGAAAACGATCCGTGTTATTTTCATTGATGGTTACGCATATTGCAAAGATATATCAAATGAAAACAGTGTTTGTGATGAAACCAACATGTCTTATTATCTTTCCAATGGAAGTTACCAGAAAGTTCCATTCTTTAAAATACTGCGCAAATATGAAAAAGATATTATAGAACATATAGTTAAACTAATAGGTGCTAAGCTTATTGATACGTATAAAAACGTATATCCCATTAGTGATAAAAATATTGAGCGCCTAATATCTTCAATGCTAGAGCGGCGCTTAGAGAACTGTACGACTACAGAGATACCTGAAAATTCATTTTTCGACGAATTGATCTCGGATGCTTTTGAGTTAGTCAATCAAAAATATGAGCAAGATTTATCTTAATGAGTTTTACCTTGAGGATTGAAACAAAGGTATGGTTCTATCTATTTTCCATGACCTTATAACGATATAGAACGAGCAAGTATCAGAACTATCACAGTCGATAAATTCAAACACGAAATGCCAAAAACTGTGTTTAGGTATTGGTTTAAAGCTCAAAATTCAGAAAGTCACTAAACTTACCATAGGGAATATAGAGACATCGAAGATATGAAAATGATTGTCTGTAATATATCTATAATCTATCAAATTGATTTAGCCATACACATGCAAGCAATCGAGTTCTACATATATGTCGAATAACATGGTGATGTTATCTTATTGGAGACAACGAAAATGAATGAACAGTTAGATGCTGAAATTAAGTTGCGCTTAATGGCGATTTTTAATGATGAAGCGTTATGCTACGAGTGGCTAAACAATAGCAAAAAGCCACTAGGTGGAATAAGCCCGCTAGACGCATTAAAGAAAGCTGAAGGGAGAGCAAAAGTCCTCGAGATGATAACAAGGATTGAAACAGGAGATTTCTCTTAGTACGCACTCTCTCTCACCAATCCCATTGACCACCAACCAATATAGTTTGTGCTTGATAGATTTTGTGCTTATATTATTGATTTTATTTAAAATTAGTATAGTTGTATAAACAGGCAAACAGCGGCTTGAGTCTATGGATACCTTCACTGACCTTATGGCGCTACAAAGCCATAAGGTATCACACAATTTCAGTCGGCAATTTCAAACACGAAATACCCCAAAATTACTTAGACCAAATGCACTACAAAATTTAGGCGCGCGCGTTTTCCCTATTAAAACTATCTGATTTAATAAGGCGGACAATGTTCATTTTGGGTGTGAATAGATTGGAAATCGTACGCAGGAGTTATGCGAAAACTTTAAACAATTTTCGAAGTTCACATTCTGGAAACTATGCTTATGGTCCTTTAATTTAGCGTGACCACAATTAACGTTATGATTCATTGCATATAGAGGCAAATAAAAACCCTAAGTAATTTTTGTATTTTGTTTTTATAAAAAAACTCTCATCAATACAAGAGTTATGTACTACGAGAATAAGGTGATCCATGCGGAAAAATTCCACATAATAAGCGTTAGTTGCCTGATATAAGGATCAATCTAACTCAGTGATATTTCCTTCAAGAAAATTCTTTGCGTCTTGTTGTTCTTGATTATGATGGTCAACATGATCTTGCTCAGTTTTTAGTTCGAAATTATTTGGGTCATCACATTTTGATGGATCTTCACTTACAGGAATTACATGGTGAACATGGTCACCAACCACACCTTTTTTTTGTTCATTTTTTTTAAATTTCCTTTTTTCATTAGGCATTCTATCAAGCCTTAATTGAGCGATGTACTGGACTTCATCTTTGATAAAAGGTTGGTTTTGTAGAGCAAGTAATGTATCAATCCCAAATGCTATTTCGTTACGACGTTCTGGATCTTCTTCTGTTTCTATCTTTTCAAAGGCTAGTTTAGCAACAGCAGGGGCAACTATGTTTCCCTCAACTTTGTATTTATCATCAATACTTAATATGGATTTTCTCGCATCTTTTGCCGCTTGCTTATTATCATAAGAATCAGCATTACTACGGAAAGCTATATTAAACACAGCATTGGGACTATAAGCCAATTGTAAAGGGTTATCACCATCTCTTACGATACTTGTCCCTGCAATGATATTATTTTGAGTTTCTTTATCTTTTTCATTATCAGGCTCGGGTAAGATAATTTCATCTTTATTTATTTTGCTTACTGTTATTATTTTTGTCATATTTTTCTACTAGACAAGAGACCTTAAACATTTTATTGCGTATTCAAATTGTTGAGTTTTCTTAACGTCGAATCCTAGTGTTTGATCATGCAGTAGCTTTTCTAATACAGCACTAACCATGACGTAGCGTTCACCATTTATAACAAGCTTATCAGAATCTGTTAACTTCTTTAAAAAAGCGACAGTAGCTGGGTCTTTAGCTGAAAGTATAGTACCTATATCTCGATAGTTTATGATAAACCTACCTGTAGAGGTTTTCTTAGTCCTAGCTATAGCTTGTTTTATTCTTTCCCCTTTTAAACCCATGTAGTAAGGCGGGTTAGGAATAGTGTCAAAAAACATTATAATTATCCGCTATGAGTTTGCTGAGTTAAAATGGGATTGGAAATTACCTCATCTTCAGTATCAACAATCTCGATGCCTAATAAATCTTCAAGCTCTTTTTTGATATCGTCTAACTTTAGTGTGGCTTTATGCGTTAAGTCATCTGTTCTTCTTTGGCTTTCAATGTCCAGCTTTAACTTGTTAAACCATCTGTTTATGTCTTTACTATGAACTTCAGGTTCTTCGTGGAATTTTTCAGGAAAGTTTAAGAATTCAAGCCTATCCAGAGTGCTGGATATTGATGGGCCGATCAGACAATACAACACCTGCGCTCGCCTAGATGCAAACATCTCATAGAATGATAGGTAATTAATTTCTGGGTTAGTTACTAGCTTTGCTTTATTTAAGAAAGGAAGCAGTAATTCAAATGAATCAATGTTATCTGGAACAGAAAACGGCTCCATAATTTCATTGATATATTCAACTACTTCCGAAAGAGTTCCTATTTTTTTTAATTGAGTAACATTTTTTACGGAATGTATGTCCATGATATTTTCTTTAGTCATGTTTTAATATTAAGTTAAATCAATAAATACACATCATATCAAAGCTAAGATTTAGGTAATATATGACATCGCATTTTATCGATAATGGCATTTATTAAATGCATTTGGGAAGGTTTATCAACGCTTACCATTTCCAGTTCTAAGTCTATATTAGTGTTATAGCACAATGATTTAGGTTTGATTGTGACATTGTTCACCCGTTACAAATGTCAGCCCACGAGTTGCGAATCATTCAGACCGACAGTGTGATTTGCTCGCGGTTGTAATGAATCTAGCATGGTTTACTACCACTCACTCTTAACAACATCATGGTTGTAATACTCCTCCATATTAAGCATGGGCAGAAGATGTAACTCCAGCCGATAAGCTTGAGCCAAGAGCAATACAGAGTTGATTGAACAGTTAGTTGGGTTATTCTCTATTTTTGAGATTGTAGCCTGTCTCAAACCACTCAGCTCTGATGCTTGCTTCTGAGTTAAACCTAAAGTCTCGCGTGCCTCTCGCATACAATTGGCTAACGCCCTTGGATAATTAGCTAGCATACATATTTCCCTCAAAGTGATACTTAGAGGTTAAGCTACAACCTCATCTTGTTTCAACGGCTTTTCTAAATGACTAACTCTTTCAGACAGAACGGCAGCCAACGTTTGTGATTCTGTTAACTGCGCTGCTAGTGTATTTAGTTGCGCCAGTGATTTGCTTTCTGCCTGAACAGCACTTTCATATTTTGTCGATAAGATAGTGAGTTGCTGCCTCACGTGGTCTAAGTCAGCCTGTAGCAGGGCGTTTGCCTCGCTTTGCCTTACTGCTTCAATTCGACAGTTATCTAACTGCGTTTCAAGCACCGTGTTTTGTCTAGTAAGAGCCTGTATCTGTTCGTTTTGCAGTGATTCATTTTGTTGATAGGTTTCTAGGTCGCTCAGTAAAGAAGCATTCTCGTTCGTCATTGATTCTAACGCAGCAAGATGTTCATGACCGTGGAGTCTTGCTAGGGCTAGTTGTTCCTCCAACGCAGTACAGTCTTGTTCTAATTGCTCGTTTAATTCAACCTGAAGTCTGACACGCTCCTCTGCAACAAGGAGTTTTTCCTCAGTGCATTGCTTTTTGCCAAGCGCTTCATCTACCAGCGCTTTTGATTCAAGTAGCCGAGTACGAGTTAGATGCTCATAGTGGGTATCTGTTAACACATTGAGTTGAGTCACTAGGTTAACAAGTGAGGATGACAGTTGGCCTTCAATAAGTTTAAGCGCTTCTTGTATCTCAACAGGCAACGGTAATATTACCGTGGGTTCAGCTTGTATGGCTGGCTGTTGAGATTCAATACAAGATTTTTCCTTTATCGTTATTTGACCTTGTTCAATCAATTGTCTTAGATCTCTATCTAAAGTTTCACGTCGCCCACGTCCAATGAGTTCTCGCAGTCTCCAACCTACAGGTTCAACACCCTGTTCAATCAACTGATTTGCGGCTCTGATAACATCGTCATTCGTGTAGGATTTTGGTCTCGCCATTTTTTCACCGTTATTGTTTTTATGATTTAAGTATAGGGATTTGTTTGTTCATAAGGTTTGTTCCGAACAAGCCTTATGAACAAACAAATAAACGCGACTCATATACCCTGTAGCGTATATTCTGGTTTTATACGCTACAGAGTATATGGCGCGACATTAACGCTCGTTTGTATTCTGCTGAGAGCGCTCATGACGACCATCTCTGCTTTGAAGCGATAAGTGGCTAACTAACGCTTTAGCCTTTATTCTCAGTGGCTCAGGAAGATCCCAAAGGATATTGATGGTCTGTTCAAGAAAACGTCTTGCTTTATCTTGATACCCTAGGTCGCTCGTATGTACGGACATAAAGAAATTGTTACAGAATGCGGCTAGTTTAGAGAGCAATTCATCGTTGAATGTGCGAAGCGTCATCAAGAGCGTTTGTTTTTCAGCGCGCAATTCCTGCACCTGATTAGATAAAACGACATGTTCCTTTTCGGCTTCACGTTGCTTATCTTCCAACATCATTAACTCACCTAGCATGATGTTAAGCTTTAAGGTGTTCTCTTCTAACTTGTGCTCCGAGCATGTTACTTGGTGCTCTAACTCAACCAATTTTTCTTGCTGCTTTTTAATCATGAGATTATGAAAATTGAACTCTCGCTGAGATTTGGGCAGTTTAGCTTCTTGGTTCATTTTTTGTCGTTGCTTTGAGCGACGTTCTGTCTCAGGTGCTAATTCAGCAATCAACCCCTTTTGTTTAAAAAGATTCTGGTTAGCATAGTCAAACACCATTTTCTGAAACATCTCACCAAAGAATTTGCGTTGCTCTACAGACAAGTCTGCGTCGACAGGAAGAGCTTTATCTTTCAAACCAAGGTTTTCTATGTATTGATTAACGACGATCTTCTGGCTTCTTAATAAGTCAAATTCACTAGTGATCGTATTCTTAGCAGATAAGAAGTAATGGGTGTGCGCTCCAGTGTTCTCTTCGGCATCGCGCTCGTCATCATGTCCAATCACCATTTTGATCGGATAGTCAGGAAAGTGTTGAGTTAAAAACTTAACGGTAAAGTCTACATACTCATGCAGCGAAACTTGCTCATTGGTCACTTTCCACTGATGAGGGATCTTAAAGATTCCCTCTTGGATAAATGTACAATTAAGATTAGGTCGACTTTGTGTCTGGTTATGTGCATCAAGATAAGTCTCCAACATTTTGACTCGTTGGTTTTTCCGCGACATTTCCATCGTTTTGAATAGATCGATTTTGCTATAGGAGACATGACCTGATGAATCAAGGATCTGTTCTAGAAACTTCGCCGCAGCATCATTAACATTTTTGTATTCAGCGGTGATCGCTGTTTTCATTTTCTTACGGTACTGCCGATGACGGGTTTGTAGCTTGGTATGGTCACGGACTAATGGAGTGGGTGCGGTGGTAAAAAGTAGCTGTTCTTTGTGTTCATCACTAAGCGAGTTTAATAGTAAGGTTTCACCATTTAGCCATATCAAATTTGAGTCTGATAAATTCTCATCCCATTCAAATGGCTTAGCCGTATTTGCCTCTGTTGCGATACGTAGAGAATGCACCAGAGACCGCTCACAACGCGAGCGGTCTTTCTGATTGGAAGTGAAATTGTATCGGCGATGGAAGAATCGAATCGATTTCATGCTAGCTCCCATAGGGAGCTAGTTAGGGAGTCAAGAGGTACTCCTCTTGCCCGCAGCTTGCGTGCATCTTTTTGGAACAAAAAGTGTGACGCAAGCGCAGCGGGTTGCGTTGTCGTCACATTAACCAAATGCACGACTCTTGAGTTGTTTTCAAGCGAGAAGATACCCATCATGCATCCTCCAGCATCGCTTGTATCAACTGCATTAGTTGCGGCTTTTTAGTGAGCTTACCGAGCATATTGGAAGCCGCATCAGGCACCGCTGGTAGAGAAACAGTGCGCTTAACCTCAGGCATTCCAAATGCATCTTGCAGATGCTGAGAAGCAAGCAAGGCACAATCTGGTGCATCTTCACGAAGCCACTTTCCATAATGCATGTCGATCATGTTCGTGCCAGTGTGTCCCATCTGGCTTGAAATCCACTCTTTGCTAATACCAGCAGTTAAACACTGTGAAGCGAATGTATGCCGAAGTTGTCCTACGCCCCGATGCTTAATACCAGCAGTTTCTAAAAATGGGTTGAAAAAGGTTTTGCCAAACTGCTTGGCATTGAGAAAGGGTTGACGTGTTTTGCTGTTGATAAAAATGAATGCTATCGATTCTTTAAGGACGGTCTTATTGTCTCTCTGTAAAACATCAACCGTCTTGCGACGACGTTTACCAGTATAAGGTAACTGTCTTTTCAGAATATCGATAGCTAACGGATTCAAATCAACCGCACGTACAGAGTCTGGAGTCTTTGTAGATTTATAGTCATTCAATACTCGTGCGCGACGAACGTAAAGTACATTGCGCTGCCAATCTACATCGTCCCAAGACAAAGCGATTAACTCACCAATACGTAGCCCTGTAAGCAAATTTAATAGGGTAGCATTCTTACCTTGCTCACAAACATTATTACACTCATACATGAGTGCTACTTCAGTTTTGGTGAAAGGGTTGGGTTCTTTTTTTGCGTTCTTTAGATTTTCAATACCTGACATCGGATTGCGCTCAATGAAACCATCCAACATAGCTCGATCGAAAACTGCACGTAAAATGGTTAAGTGCCCATTGATTGTTTTATTCGAAAAACGTTTGTGCCACTTGAAGATAAGTTCACGTAGATCGCTATGCAGTACAGAGTCGATCGCACGTTTGCCGATTGCTTTTCTGATGTTGCTCGCCTTACTTGCTTCAGAGCGCTGTGTTGAAGGAGAAACACTGAATCGCCTTTCAGTTAGGTAAGAATCTAGATAATCATTGATTGTTTTTATTTTCATAATTCACTCATTTCGCAGCCCAAATGCTGCGTTTCGAATGGAAATTACGATGAAGATGAAAACACGTCAAACACCTAAGTTGATGAAAATTAACATATAAATCATGACTAGTAATCGTGAGTTATGTATAACAGAACAAAAAACGAATGAAATTTCCCCTAATTTATCAACCGAGTTCATTTTAGATTTTTTGGCTCATTGGTGGGTAATCTGAACGGAAAAAAGAATTTTTGAGAGTTTTACGTTTTGGAATCTTGATCACACTTGCGTACAGTGAAAACTGCCGTGAAATCAGAAAAATGACGGAAAGCCAAAACTTTACAGAGAGAGTGCTGAATTACTTTAGTGGACAGTTATACTAACTATATAAGATATTAATGATGACTTGGAATGAAACAGAGCGAAGCAATCAAAAGATTACATGAGTGGGATGTAAAGGGACGGTATGTCTATCAGTATCGTGACCTAAGAAAAGTGTTCCATGAAGACGCAGAGAGAGCATTCAATGAAAGTCTTAAACGCCTAGTAAAGAATGGAATATTAGAGCGCGCCGCTCGTGGTGTTTATGTATATTCCTTTTCTAATAAGCGAAAAAGCGAACAAACCCTAGAGTTGATTGCTAAAACGCTACGACGCGGTGAATACAACTACATCAGCTTAGAGTCTGCTTTGTCCGAGTACGGCATCATTTCGCAAATTCCAATTGATCGGCTAACCATCATGACGACGGGTCGTAAAGGTGAGTACAAAACCAGTTATGGCGTGATTGAGTTTACTCATACGAAGCGCTCAGTAACGGACATCCTAGACAATATTCATTCTGTTGGTAGGCCACTTAGAATGGCTTCAAAGCAAGCAGCGGTAAGAGATCTTAAACGTGTTTGCAGGAATGTTCATTTGTCGAATGTTCAATGACTTGTTAATCGTACAACGCATGACGAAAGGTGAGAAGTGTGAGATAATTTCGAAGTTTGTACCACGTATATAGGTGAAAGATGTCTAGATTCGAATCGATGTCAGGCCAAGATAGTATTGATGAGTTAGAAATTGCAGATGCCATCGAGAGTTGCGACTCTTCTTATACTATGTCACCCACTTCAACGATACGTATTGCGAAAGAGCAATATAGCGTGTTCGAGTTTATTAGACAGATTCAAAGAAGAAGAGTGGATATCTCACCTGATTTCCAACGCTTTAACGCTTGGACTCTATTGCAAAAGTCTGAGCTGATAGAATCAATACTAATGGGGATTCCTATCCCAATGTTGTACTTGTTTGAAAACGAGTTTGGACAAAGACAAGTAATTGATGGAAAACAGCGCCTAACGGCTATGCGTAGCTTTGTCGAAAGTGAATTTCGCCTATCTGGCTTGAGAATGCTTTCTCAGTACAATGGCTTCGGCTTTCATGATCTCCCGCCTATTTTCCAAGCAAAAATAGAAGACTGTCAGATCCAGACATATATAGTTCAACCTCCTACACCTGAAGTTGTAAAATTCTATATATTTGACCGTATTAACAGAGGCGGAACGCAGCTAAATCAACAAGAAATGCGTCATGCCCTACATCAAGGTTATGCTAGTGAGTTACTTATAAATATAGCGAGTGAACCTGAATTCGCGTTTTTTGGAATGACTGACTCTCACCGAATGCGTAGAGAGTATATGGCGCTGAGACATTTGACATTTTATTTATGCGCCAATGGCTATATGAATATACCCAATGACATTTACGATGTGAATGAGCTGCTTTCATTAACAATGAAATATTTAAATGGATGCAATCAGGATTTCATAAACTACTTAAGATATCAAACTAAAAAAGTATTTCGTGATATCCATATCGTATTAGGTGAAAAAGCTTTCATACATGAAGAATATAAAAATACCATTTTAATTTCGATCTTTGAGGTTTTCTCTTTTGTTTTTACCTCTCCTGAACTATTGGAAAAAATCAACTCTCATAGAGATGCAATTTTAAATATTTTAAATGTTTATAAGGCTAACATTGCATCAAACAGAGATTATTATGGTGATTACAACCAAACAATCACACTTTGGCATCGGATTGAAGTCGCGCGAAAGATAATTGAGGATATAAAACTTGCTTAGTAATATCAATATAAAAGGCTTTAAAAGTATAAATGAAGAGTCTATTAATCTAAAACCTTACACGATCATTACAGGGTTAAACTCTTCGGGCAAATCAACTGTAATACAAGCAATTTTATTGGCAGTCAAGCACTCCAATAACGCCAATAAATATGCATTGGATCCTATAACTCAATATTTAGAAGATTACACCTCCGTTCGTAATAAATATATTAACGCAAAGGAAATCTCTATTTCATTATCTAAGAATGAGAAAGTTAGTGATATCAAAATAACTAGTGAAGGGCTTGAATCTTTGGGAGGCATTGATTTGTCCTTTGATGTACTAGGTGAAAGTAAAGAACCAGAGTTGTTGTACTTGAGTGCAAATAGGCAAGGACCAGAAGAGCTAGCCCTAATTAGCTCTACTAACAAGATTGGCTCTTCTGGTCAGTACATATTAGGTTATTTTAATAAACTTAAAGACACCCCTTTGATGGATGAGTTCTGTAAATATAGAGAATCAAAGACTCTAAGTTATCAAGTAAGTCAGTGGCTAAGCTTCATTACAGAAACAAAAACAGAGTTGACGACCGAACCCCAATCGTCTTCACAAGTGAAGGTCACTTTTAACGATGCTAAGCTTGGAGAAGTTTCACCTCTAAATTTAGGCGCAGGTATGAGCTATGTTGCTAAGGTGATTATATTATGCTTGATTGCTAAGAAAGGTGATGTTGTAGTAATCGAAAACCCTGAGATACATTTGCACCCTAAAGCACAATCATTACTTAGTAGCTTGTTTGTTTTTGTAGCAAATAATGGTGTTCAAATTATAGTGGAAACACACTGTGAACATCTGATAAATAAAACGCGCCATCAAATTTATAAGAAAAACATTGGAAGTGATAATGTAATTATCCATTATAAAAAAGATGTAGATTCATCATTTATTTCGCTAAAACTAAACAGTAATGGTCACTACATCGAACAAAACGGAAATAAAACAAGTTTTCCTAGTGGTTTCTTTGATAGCACGCTTAACGAACTAATTGAAATTGGAGGTTAGTTTTGGGTAAAGTTGCGCTTGATGATGAACTATTCATTGAATACTTTCGTTTTAAAAATGGTAAGACTACTGACCATTCCCTCGTTTGTAACCTACTTTCGCATTTGAAGTTGCCTTTTGTGCAATCTTCTTGTCAGGCTTTTAGGTGTCATCAAGCACTTAAAGGACTAGAGGGTGATGAAGGGCAAATTATATCTCCCGCGTTACTTTCAGCTTTCTTAAGTGGCGGTATTCAAACTAAAACAATTGAAGAGTTGGGTAAAATGTCAAGATATCATCTTGTCTTAACAGCTGATGATAATAGAAACTCCTACCCTTATTTGAATATTAACGAAAGAAATATTGAACTTAATTACTCAAAAACATGCCTGAAAGGTGAGCCTAGAGATGAAATAACGAATCACTTAGAATCTCTATGCACAGACGCTACCAAAATTACCATTTGTGATAACTATTTTTTCGCTCAGGCGTGGGGGGACGGTGGCATTACTACTGAAAAATTTTTTGATGAGATCCTCCCTAAGAAAGACCTTGTTATTGAGTTTGTTAGTAAGAGTAAATCCGTTAAAAAACACAAACCTTTAGTTAGAGCTAAACAAACTAGTTGGAATGTAACTCAATACAATGGCGCATGTTACTCTACTCAAAACCATGACCGTTACTTGATAATAGAAAAACCAAATCAAAAGATTGAGGTTATGCTATCTAGTGGTTTCATTTACCTTTGGAAGCCAGAAAAAGAGATAACCTGTATTTTTAGAGAGATTTAAGCATGTTAAGGTAAGTATATAAAAATGCTTACCTTTTTCGCTGTTATTCAAATGATTACAAACCCAAAAGAAAATCTATACTGCAATAAGTGATGGAAATACTTAAATATAATTTTCACGAACAATAGGGACACCCATCACCTTCTCTACCTATTTAGTATTGCTCTTATGCTCTAAATTCGTGGGGTAACTTTAATCGCGACTATAATTAATGTGACCTCATCAAAAAACGACAAATTGATGACCAACAATATAGTTCCATTATGAAAATTTAGTCAACCAAAGTCTGTCCGCAATGTTTTGCTTGCAGTATTATTAACTTATAGTTTATGAAAACGTACATTTTCTATCACTGATGCCAATGTCCGAACAGGATATTTTTTGCCATAGCGCCCAAATGTCATACTTGAATGAGTATGACCGACTAGCTGTGCAACCATCGATTCTTCAACACCAGCCTGTTTCAACTCATCAATGAATGTATGTCTAAAGCTATAAGCGGTAGGGCGAGCTTTGGCTGGCATACCGATTTCTGTTTGTAAGCGTCCGAACTGCTGACAATAGCGTTTTGACCAGTCTTCCCACTTACCGTCAGGTTTATAGCTAAAAAGCTGAATACATCGCGCTGATTTACGCTTAGCCACGTAGTCAAGAAAACCACTATCAATTAGATTGCTATGGATAGGTACATACCGAACACTGCTCGCTGTCTTCACATGTTGATTTTCACCATCCTCAGACACTACAAAGCACTGATAACCATCTTTCGTCCTAACATCAGCTACTCGTAACTGACAAGCTTCAGCAGGCCTTAAGCCATGGTAAAGCATGATGTTAGTGACCCACTTGAACTCTTCTGGTTTTGACTGATATTCAGAAGACTTAAAGAGCTTGGTTAAGTCCTTAATTGACCAACGTTCACGTTCTTCATCTTGAGTTCTCTTCTTCATTTGTTCTTGAACAGCAATTTCTTGAAATGGATTTTCCAAGATGTAATTCATTTGCTTACACCATTTGAAGAACTGACGGCAGGATGCTAGGTAATCTTTATTGGTTTTGTAGCTTCGTCCTTCTTTATACAAACGATCACGAAAACGTACAGCATCGGCACTTGTTATTTTGGATACACAATCAATTGCCAAAGGATTCAGGAAATGAGCAGTACGTTGATTTAATTGCTCGATTGTAAGTGGACGCACCTTGGCATGTTGCTTAGAAGCTATAAATTCTTCTAGCGCATTTTTAGGCGCGATGATGATCTTGGGTTTTATAGCTAATGGTTCAACAGCGTTCACAGCCGTAGGATAGGAAAGCGAACTTGCCGTTCGCACTTGCCGAATAGGTAGACGCACCGTATCACGCAATGGAAATCCATCTCGTACATGATTGACGACTTCATCTACCTTTAGGCGAAAAGAAACAGCATCATTTTCCTGGAAAGCTTCATCTATAAGCTTTTTTAGTGGAGGAACGAGGATGAAATTACGTTCTACAGCTTCATCACGTCGCTTAGTAAGTAGCGAAATTTTCAGGTCAAAAGGAAAGCCATTATCTCTGAGGGATTTAGGCAAACAGATGCGAGTGTAGTAGGTCGAGTTTGGGGCACGAAAAAGGTACATTGTCTCAGTCAATCCTAAGTGGTGACTTAATGCAGTGCCAAAAACGCGAAAAGCCCCTGATAAATCAGGGGCTTGAATGTGGCGGAGAGATAGGGATTTGAACCCTAGATACGCTATTAACGTATGCCGGTTTTCAAGACCGGTGCTTTCAACCACTCAGCCATCTCTCCGTTGCGGGGCACATAATATGTTGTGGCATAGAACTTGTAAAGCATTGATTAGCGGCAAATGAACTGTTTGCCTGTTTTGTAATCAGTGGTTACTGTGCTGTTGCGCATGAAAGGTGAAAGAAAGAGAGCGGAAATCGCTAGATAGTAGAGCAATGACTTTAATGATGACTTGTATAATAAAATAGTGTTTTATTGATAAGTTTATGAAATTAAAGGATAAGTAGGCTTTGAGTATACATGTGTTCGCCCGAAAGTATTTGCAACAGAATGTGAACTAATTCAAAATTAACTGGTATAGCCAGTTGTGCTGAGTTTCTCTAAGGGTATTTATGAAGGTCACGAATCTATTTAAAGACAAAGTTGGTGCGATTTCTGCTCATCAATCAGAGTTTATGAATTGGATGTCTCCAACGCTGCGCGATTATTGGAGTGACTTCTTAGGTAGGGCACAAAACAGTTTTCTCTTTTCCAAAGTGCGCGATCATCAGCAACCAGCAGTAAATGAGGAAGTTATCCCTCAACCTGAACCGATCGTACTTAAGCCAGAAGCCCAAGTTCTATTCGACGAGCTTAGCGAAAAAATTGGCGAAGTGATCCATGTTGGTGATTGGGTTCACGTATCTCAAGAGCGTATTAACCAATTTGGTTCGGTAACAGAAGACATGCAATGGATTCATACTGATCCAGAGCGTGCCGCGACCGAGTCCCCATTTAAGACAACGATCGCTCACGGATTTCTAACGCTAGCGTTGCTGCCTAAGTTGACTGATTCTGTTGACCCAGAAAAGCCAATGTTTCCAACAGCGAAACTGGTTGTGAACCTTGGTTTGAATCAAGTTCGTTTTCCATATCCAGTCAAAGCAGGCAATAACGTACGCGCATCAAGCAAACTAACGAAGATCACTCCAATTAAGAAAGGTCTTGAGATTGAGCGTGAGATAAAAGTAGAAATTGAAGGGATACGTCGCCCAGGTGCGGTTGTTGTATCCGTAATTCAATTGCACTTCTAAGCAAAGAATTGATAAAAAAGAGAGCTAAAATTAGCTCTCTTTTTTTGTTTTTACTGGCTGAAACTCTTAACCGGTGTGTAGCCATAATCGGCAATGGCTTTTTGTCCTGTTTCAGACTTTAAGAATGAAACGAACTCTTTTCCTGCTTTATCTAATCCATCAACTTTGTACAAGATTAAGAAAGGGCGCGCCAACTTGTACTTATGACTTGCGATATTTTTTGCTGACGGTGTAGTTCCTTCAAACTGAATAGCTTTTACCGACTGATCGACAGAGCCTACTGAGATAAAACCAATGGCATGGGGGTTGTGGTTCACGATGGTTTTTACCATGCTATTGCTGTTGACCACTAAGTTGTTTGGGCTGATATCTGAGACAAGACGGTCGTTCACGACTTTAGTTAGGCCAAGTAAGCTTTCGAAGCTATAACGAGAACCTGAAGAGGCTTCACGTGTTACCACAGCGATCGGCTGATCATTGCCGCCCACTTGTTGCCAGTTATTTATTTTTCCTTTGTAGATATCAAAAAGTTGCTGTTCTGAAAGGTTATCTAAAGAGTTGGTACGGTTAACAACAACGGCTAATCCATCATAGGCGATGGGAATGACGTTTAAGTCTTCTCCTTTTTCTCTTTGGGTGAGGTATCGCGAACTCATGCCTATTTCAACTACACCTTTATTTACCATAGTGATCCCGGCGGTAGAGCCAATGCCCTGTACAGCTATGTAGTTATCTGGGTGGACTTTATTGTATTCCTCTGCAATGACATCCATAACACGGGCAACAGACGTTGAGCCAGAGATATTGATTTCCTTCGCGATTGCCAAAGGAGCAGACAGAGCCATGGCTAAAATACTTGCCATAGTTAAACGTAACATATTGAACTCCAAAAATAGTATACAGCAGCGCATATGATATTTCGTTCAGGTTACACTTTTGTGAACGGGAAATACGATTGCCAAATAGTTCTGGTTTACACTGCTCTTAGTTGGTAGGTTCAACCTATACTGATGTTAGGTTCTAGGAGTATCTTTATGTCCGTTTCTCGATTGGCTATGAGTCGACTTAATAAAGCGATTCAAACATTTTGTTCTAAGCGAAATGCTAGCTTACCTGTTGAGTTAGGAAAAAGTTTGTATGAGCCAATTGATAATGGTGTAGAGCTATACCATGCGCACTACTTGCTTGATTCTCAGCATAGTGAATACACATCTTCCATTGCGCGGATACTCTTTCATGAAGACACGCAAACATGGCTGTTTTTTGTTCCTAGCGAAGGGGAAAAAGAAGGTAGCGAGTGGGTGCCTTATTCAAGCTTGCCACGCTGTAAAGAGCTTGAGGATCTTATTGCGGAGTTAGAGTCCGATCCTCAAGCATGTTTTTGGCAATAATTATCGAGTGATTTGGTTTCGGAAATCTTTCGGTGTCATGTTGTACACAGATTTGAACGCTGTACTAAAATGAGCCGCACTTTTGAAACCAGAATCGAACGCAATTTGCGTGATTGATTTTTGCGATACTCTTAGCTGAGTAGCAGCATAGTTAATACGCTTTACCTTTAGTATATGTGAGAAAGACATGTCATCAGCTGCTAAGCGTCGCTTCAATGTCGCGATAGACATGCCTAATTCAGCGGACACTATCTCAAGTGTGATATCTTTCTCGATGTTTTTCTCAATATAGTCGATGATTTTTTGTGAATCACTCAGATGACCTGCGTTGTTAATAATACTAAGAAGGTTAGGTTGAACCTCGGCCATCATTGCAATTAACGCCAACGCTAGGTGGCATTGAGCTAATTCATTCTTCTGTTTAGAAACTAAGCTCACTAATAGGTCTTTTGCTACCGCGATGTCGCCGTACTGATTTGAATCAAACGGGTAGAACTGCCTTGTAGAGGCTGTTGAGGCCGCTCCTTCAAGTTGGTGAAGGCTAGACAACAATTCGCTATCAAAGACTAGGGCGGTTGCTTGAAAGCCATTCTCACCAGCTTGTGACTCAGCAGTAAGTAAGTCTTCTGAGTTATAAAGAGCGAAGTCCCCAGCTTTCCATTCCATTTCTTGCCCATCGGGCTGGTGGACGAGCAGTGAACCCTCTTCAACAATGTACAAGCCATTATGCGGAGTTGTGTATCGTTCACTTTTTCTAGCAGTAAAATGATTAAAACGTAGTATCTGTATATTCGGCATAGGCTCTTATGTCTTTTACAAAAACAAAAAAGGCGCTCATTTGAGCGCCTTTTTTAACGAACAGCTGTTATTCGCTTACTGTCTCTTTGGCATCAGTTGCCGGAGCGTCAGCAAATACTTGTGTTGGTTTAGCGACCAAACTGCGATTCTCTTGATTCACATCAGTTAGAATAACTTCTAATGTATCACCCAGTTTGTATACCACTTCTTTATCGATCGAAACAGTACCGTTGTCGCCATTGCACTCAATTCTTTCTTTATTATCAAGAATCAAGCTACCAGGAATAAAGGCTGCTGCGCCATTTTCGAGAAGTCGGACACGTGCTCCCGCACGATTAATGTCAAAAATCTCACCTGTGAAACACGTTTGCTTGTTTGGCTCGTCTGCAAGAGTACGTGCGTATAGCCAATCAGAGACATTTCGTTCAGCGATTTTATGATGCTTACGATGCAATGCTAGCTCTTCGCCAACTTCATCATCTGGTGTTTGGATCGGTTCTTTGTTTAGAATCACGGCTTTTAGCATGCGATGGTTGATCATATCGCCGTACTTACGAATTGGTGATGTCCAAGTCGCGTAGATGTCCAATCCCATTGCGTAGTGAGGCAGTGGTTGGTTACCCACTTCGCTGTAAGTTTGGAATTTACGAATGCGATTATCTAGGTACGAGCTTTCTTGAACACCCAACCAGCGGCGTAGCGCAGCAAAACCTTCTAATGTGGCGATAGATTCCGCTGTGAACTCAAGCGTGCCTTCAGGGTTTACCATTTGAACGACGTCTTCGATCTTTTCTGCTTTCAAACCTGCGTGCGTGTTGAAGACGCCCGTTTCAAACTTGTCACGAAGTGTACGGCCAGCACAGATGTTTGCGGTGATCATAGACTCTTCAACTAGGCGGTTTGCACTGCGACGCATGTCAGCGTGGATTGCTACAACGTCGTTGTCTTCGCTTAGTTCGAAGCGGTAGTCTGGACGATCTGGGAATACAACTGCGTTCTTTTCACGCCAATCTGCACGAGCAAGTGAGAAGTCATACAGGTCACGAACGATAGTTGCGATCTCTTCTGATGGCTGCCATTTGTCTGAGCTGCCGTTTTCTAACCAATCAGAGACGTGGTCGTATGCAAGACGAGCGTGAGATTTGATGTTTGCAGCGAAGAAGTTGATGTCATCACCAATTACGCCATCTTTGCTTACTGTAACTGTACAGCAGATAGCAGGGCGGATTTCACCTTCGATTAGAGAACATAAGTTGTCCGCTAGATCACGAGGCAGCATTGGGATGTTGCGACCTGGAAGGTAGATGGTGTAGCCACGCTCACGGGCGACTTTATCCATATCATCTTCAGGTGTGATGTACGCGGTTGGATCCGCGATTGCGATAGTCAGTTCGAAATCACCAGATTCTGTTTTTTTCGCGTACAGTGCATCGTCCATATCTTTGGTTGATTCACCATCGATAGTTACGAAAGGAACGTGAGTCATGTCGACGCGTTCTAGATCTGCGTCGTCTTTCAGTTCCCAGTTTTCGATGCCTGCTGGCTCAGAGTTTGGTAGATCGTTTTGAGCAAGCGTTACCCACCAAGGAGCAATCTTGTCGTTTGAATCAGTAATCTTCTCAGAAATTTCTACGAAGAAAGTGTTATCGCCTTTAAGAGGGTGGCGAATAAGATGTGCGACAACCCAGTCACCTTCTGCGAATTCGTCAGGCTTTAGACCTTTCTTTAACTTCGCTTTAAGAGAGAGCTTTTTAAGCTGTGGGTGATCAGGTGCAACGTTTAGCTTGCCTTTGAACATTTTTACTCGGCCAATAAAGCGAGTTACGGCTTGTTCTAGCAGCTCTTGTGGTTCTGCAACTTCACGTTCGTTTTCCGTGCGGATGATGGCAACCACTTTGTCGCCGTGCATGCACTTCTTCATGTACGCTGGTGGGATGAAGAAGCTGGTTTTGCTATCCACTTCCAGGAAGCCAAAGCCTTTATCAGTTGCTTTGACTGAGCCTTCTTTTTTAGGCAGATTTTCTTGGATTTGCTGCTTAAGCTGAGCTAATAGTGGGTTATCTTGAAACATCTTTTTTTAACTTACCAATGGAGTTGGGCACACTATAATCATTGCGCGCTATTATTACTACTGAAAGCGCGCAAATTCGCCCCTGTTTATTGACTGTTTTGTTGAATATTCATCATCGACAGCCCTTAAAAATAGGGGATAGGTGGAAATTTACGCGAATAATACCATTAGTGAGAATAAATTGTGATGTAATTCAATTTTTTCTGGCTTTTTTTATGCATTTAAGGAATAATCCGCCTCCCTTAGTCGTCCCTAATGGCTTATCGCGGTTGTGTACTGTACTAATTCCCTTTCTGAATGGATTTAGTAACTGGATGAATCAGTATCGAATTGGAAGAGCATATGGGACTGTTTTTTTGTTTAATTAAGTAGGATCCCAATGCAAGATTCTGTTATTCAATTCAGCGATTTATCTCTGAATGATTCTATCCTTTCTGCTCTAGACGGAATGGGTTTCGTGTCACCAACTCCAATTCAGGCTGCGGCAATCCCACACCTATTGGAAGGTGCTGACGCGCTGGGTAAAGCACAGACGGGTACAGGTAAAACGGCAGCATTCTCTCTGCCTCTTCTAAACAAACTAGATCTAAACCAACGTAAACCACAAGCAATCGTTCTTGCTCCAACTCGTGAGCTAGCGATTCAGGTTGCGGCTGAAATGAAGAACCTTGGTAAAAACATCAAGGGTCTTAAAGTTCTAGAAATCTACGGTGGTGCATCTATCGTAGATCAAATGCGTGCTCTTAAAAACGGTGCACACGTTGTTGTTGGTACTCCTGGCCGTGTTCAAGACCTTATCAACCGTGAACGTCTACATCTAGACGAAGTTAATACTTTCGTACTTGATGAAGCGGACGAAATGCTAAACATGGGTTTCGTGGACGACGTAACTGCGATCATGGAGCACGCTCCTGAATCAGCTCAACGCGTTCTATTCTCTGCAACTATGCCACCAATGCTGAAAAACATTGTTGAGCGCTTCCTACGTGATCCTGTAACTGTTGACGTTGCTGGTAAAAACCACACTGTAGACAAAGTTCAACAACAGTTCTGGGTAGTGAAGGGTGTAGAGAAAGATGAAGCTATGTCTCGTCTTCTTGAAACTGAAGAAACTGACGCGTCAATCGTATTCGTACGTACTCGTCAAGACACTGAGCGTCTAGCTGATTGGCTATCTGCACGTGGCTTTAAAGCTGCAGCACTGCACGGTGATATTCCTCAGTCTCTACGTGAGCGTACTGTTGATCACATCAAACAAGGTGTTATCGACATCCTAGTTGCAACTGACGTTGTTGCTCGTGGCCTAGACGTTCCACGTATTACTCACGTATTTAACTACGACATCCCATTCGATGTTGAGTCTTACATCCACCGCATCGGTCGTACTGGCCGTGCAGGACGTAAAGGTAAAGCGATCCTTCTAGTTCGTACTAACCAAATCCGTATGCTTCGTACTATCGAGCGTGTAACTAAGTCATCTATGGAAGAAATCCAACTTCCTCTACGTGACCAAGTTGCAGAAGCTCGTCTAAGCAAGCTAGCGGCTGAACTGGAAGCTGAAAAAGAGCACAAAGCACTAGACAAGTTCGCTGAGCTTGTTGAGAAGCTACAAACGTCTCTAGAAATTGAACCTGCGATGCTTGCAGCAATGCTTCTTAAGCGTCAGCAAGGTAAACGTCCTCTATTCTACATTGGCGAAGACCCAATGGTAGAAGCGATTGAACGTGACAAGCAACGTCGTAAAGAGCGTCGTGATGGCGGTCGTAACTTCAACAACCAAGACTGGGATACTTACCAACTTCAAGTTGGTCGCGAGCAAGGTGTTCAAGTTAAAGACATCGTTGGCGCTCTAGCAAACGAACTAGGTCTAGGTAAAGGTTCTATCGGTGCGATCAAGCTAGCGCAAGGTCACACATTCGTACAGCTACCTAAAGCAATGACTTCAGACGCTGCGAACAAGCTAAGCAAGCTACGTATCCGTCAACAAGATGTTGGTGCTGTAGTATGTGACTTCGATGACTTCCGTGAGTCTCGTGGTGGTCGCCGTGACGGTGGTCGTCGCGATGGCGGTCGTCGTGATGGCGGTGGTTACCGTGGTAACCGCGATGGCAACCGTGAAGGTGGTCGTCGTGAAGGCGGTCGTCGCGAAGGTGGCTTCCGTGGTAACCGTGACGGCAACCGCGATGGTAATCGTGAAGGTGGCGAACGTCGTTTCGATCGTAACCGTGGTGGTGATCACCGTGGTGCACACCGTGGTGAACGTGGTCACGGCCGTGGCCGTCGTACGCAAGACGCATAATATCTGCATACTATTGCATTAAAAAATAGTTGAACTTGAAAGCCGAGCACTTAGCTCGGCTTTTTTGTCTCTGCTTATCTATCTCACCCATTCAAAAAAATTCGTAATATTTTTGCTTTATTCTTCATTTATTGACGTTTTTAAGTGTCTGATTCCACTTTAGTTGAGTGAGGCAATATATTTCACGGCTAAAATAAATTTTAAAATTGCGTTAGATCAACAAAAATCACGCAAACGAACAACTAACTCTAAAAGATAGTTGAAAGATTAAAAAATTATTGAATAATAGGTCTTACAAACAAGAAGTACACAGCGCAACTGCGCAATTACAACCTTTGCTCCACAACAGGAAACTATTTCATGTCTAATTCGTTTGTACTGGTGATCAACTCTGGTAGCTCATCACTAAAATTTGCGGTAATCGACTCTCAATCTGGCGATGCTGTATTGAGTGGTTTGGGCGAGTGCTTTGGTCTTTCAGACGCTCGTATGAGCTGGAAATTCAACGGTGAGAAATTTGAGTACGCTATTCAGGGCGATGAGAATCACCATCAACTTGCAGTAGCAAAGTTAGTTGAGTTAGTAAAAGAGTACAAATTAATTGAAGATGTTGTTGCTGTTGGCCACCGAGTGGTTCACGGCGGTGAGAAGTTTACTAAAACAGTCCGTTTAGATGAGTCTGTTATTGCAGACGTAGAAGCGCTAAGTGATTTAGCTCCTCTACATAACCTTGCTCATGCGATTGGTATGCGTGCTTCAATGGCGGCATTCCCTGAGCTACCTCAGTTTGCTGTATTTGATACTGCTTTCCACCAAACAATGCCTGCAAAAGCTTACACTGGTGCAATCGCGAAAGAACTTTACACAGACTTCGGTATTCGTCGTTACGGTTTCCACGGTACGAGCCACTACTTCGTAAGCCGTGAAGCTGCGAAGATGATCAACAAGCCAGTTGAAGAGTCTAGCTTCATCTCTGTTCACTTAGGTAACGGTGCTTCTGTTTGTGCAATTAACAACGGCGAATCTGTTGATACGTCTATGGGCTTCACGCCACTGTCTGGTCTAATGATGGGTACACGTTGTGGTGACCTTGACCCAGGCATCATTGAGTACCTACTTAAGAAAGGTTGGTCTCAAGAGAAAGTATTCAACTCACTGAACAAAGCTTCTGGCTTCTTAGGCGTGTCTGGCCTAACAAGCGATGCTCGCGGTATTTTGGAAGCGATGGAAGAGGGTCACGAAGGTGCAACTCTAGCATTCCAAGTATTCACTTACCGTGTGTCTAAATACATCGCGTCTTACCTTGCTGCTTTAGATTCATTCGACGGCATCATCTTCACAGGCGGCATCGGCGAAAACTCAATGCCAATCCGTAGTGAAATCCTGAAGAACCTAAAACTGCTAGGTTTTGTTGAAGATGTGAAAGGTAACGAAGATGCTCGATTTGGTAACGCAGGTGTTGTTGCTACATCTGAGTTGCTAGGTGCGAAAGCACTAGTTATTCCTACCAACGAAGAGTGGGTAATCGCTCAACAGTCGGTAGAACTGCTGTAAAACGGCAAAATTTTGGGAACTAAGTTAAAGCCCTTTCCGGTTGGAAAGGGCTTTTTTTGTGGTTGGATTCTACAAGCTATTACCGAATATTGATGTTATTATCACGCCTGTCATACATGTCTGGCGTGGTATGAAGCCCTCCAGCGTACCCTGCCGCTTCCAGTGTTTCTCTCACTTCTCGAACATCCTCAGCGGTAACCTCTTGTTGTTGGTCTCCGAGGTGTTTACGTACAAAGGTAATTAGCTCGGCTAAACTGGCGTCAGAGAGGATATCCTCAAAACTCGCCATCGGCATAAAGTTGCGCTCTGGGTCGATGTAGGTGGGTTGTAAGCCACGCACTGTTACAGCAATGGTGTTGAATGGGTCGCTGTGCATGATAATGCCATTGTTTAGCAATGTTGGTGCAATTGGGTTACGTCCTTTACCATCGTTGCCGTGACAAGCGCCACAAGTCTGTTTATAGACGGTGTAGATTGGAGCTTGATAGGCGGCGTCATCGAATCCTTTAGGCTCTAGTGGTACAGCGTCGGCGGCAATAAAATTGTTCACATCGCCACTGAGCAAGTAGTAGGACATGGATTCAATGTCTTCACGCGTCATTAAACTCAAGCTGTTCTTCACGACATCCGCCATCCCGGCAAACGCGGTGCCTTTGTCTGAATGGCCAGTGTGTAAGAAGTCGGTCAACGTCTTTTCATCCCAACCACCAACGTACAACTCTGTTGAGGTAATATCAGGCGCATTCCAGCCGTCTATCAAGTTACCTTGGAAGATGCGCTCAGGAATTAGGGCTTGAGCAATGTTACGCGGCGTGTGGCATTCTGAGCAGTGTCCTAAGCCTGCTACCCAATATTTGCCTTTCTGCCACTTCTCAACATCTTCCACGTGCCCTTCAAGTTCTTGCGGCAAGCTGTAGTCAATTGGGTCAGTATCCATAAAGACGATATTCCAACCAAGCAAACCAAGACGGATGTTAGACGGGAACATCATATGGTTTTCATCGTTACGACGAGCCACCGCGGGGATAGATTGCATGAACTCCCACAAATCCGTCATATCTTGTTCCGTGAGGTATTGATAAGACGTGTAGGGCATAGCAGGATACAGGTAACCATGTTTACCTTTCCCTTTCACAAGCGCATCTCGGAAGTCATCATAATCATACTCACCGATACCTGCACTAGCATGGGGCGTGATGTTAGTGGAGTAGATGGTGCCAAATGGGGTAACGAATGGCAGACCGCCGGCAAAAGGTTCGCCGCCTTCTGCACTATGACAAGCCACACAGTCCCCGGCATGGGCTAGGTACTCACCGCGTTTAACCGACTCAGCATTCAGCGCTGCGAGTTTCTGCTCTTGCTCTTCACCCGCTTTACGGATGTAAGCACCAAGCGCGAGGATTTCGTGCTCAGAAAGTTGGTTTTCAAACGCAGGCATTAAGTTGTTTAAACCGTAATTGATGGTGTGTTGAATCTCCTCGATACTCCCGCCGTGTAGCCAGACACTGTCTGATAGATCAGGCACCCCCGTTTGTTGATTTGCTATCGAGCCGTCACCATGACATGACGAGCAATATTCGACGAACAAACTCTTACCTAATTCAACTTTCACTTCTGGCACGTCACTGTGGCGCTGATTAAGGGATGCAAGGTAATAGGCGACTTTGTCGACTTCGTCTTTCCTCATGACCTCTACCCAGCCTGGCATGGCACCGTTACGACCTTTGGCGATGGAGTGAATCAAAGCATCGTCATCGCCACCATACATCCATTCCTTATCGATCAGGTTAGGGAAGTGCTTTTGGCCCTGGGCGTTGTCTCGATGACAAGCGGCACAATGGGTTTGGAACAGCATGCGACCAGTACGGACGATATCGTCGTTTTGTGCCAATGCGTCGAGCGACGAGTCCGTAACTTGGCTAAATTGTTCATCAAGCGTCGTTGACGGTGCGCTGAGTTTATCGTCACTTTGATCGTAATTCGCCAAACCTTTCCATTCGCCTAAACCCGGATATAACACTAGGTATCCTGCTGACAACAGAAAGGCGACTGCGTAACTGGCAAACAGTAACTTGGGTGGTGGTGCGTCTTTTTCGTCAATGCCATCAAAGGAGGCAATGGTGTGTTCTTGGTCTGCTTTATGGTTGCTACGCCAATATTTGACGATGACAGATACCATTAATATGAAGAAGACAATTGTGGCGGCAATTGCCCACCAGTTCCAGAATGTGCTCATTGTGCCACCTCCTGTGCTGTGTCTTGACCAAGGCTTTGAAGATAACGAATCAGAGCTTCCGCTTTGGTTTTACCGCGTATTTGTAATCTCGCGTCTGAGATCTCTTGGTCGGTGTAGGGCACGCCCAACGTACGCAGCGTTTCCATCTTGTTACCAATGGCGTTGCCAGACAAAGTCTGCTCAAACAACCAAGGATAAGCTGGCATGATGGATGTCGGAACGACTTGGCGTGGGTCGATAAGATGCAACACATGCCATTGGTCCGAATACTTACGCCCAAGATTGGTCAGATCTGGCCCGGTACGTTTGGAACCCCACAAGTTAGGGAACTCGTAAATATCATCGGACTCTTGGTTCGCGCGTCCGTTACGTTTGATTTCGGGTTCTAGCGGGCGAACCATCTGCGTGTGGCACACATGGCAACCTTCGCTGATGTAGATATCGCGACCAGCAAGCTCCAACGCAGTTAACGGCTTCGCTAAACTGCCTTTGGCGATGTCGTCAGTACGCAGGATGTTAGGCACCACCCAAACTGCAAGAGAGAAGGAAGCCACAACAACAGTGGTGATGATCAAGATGATCACTGAATGCGTAAAGTCTTTGCTCATCTTATGCCTCCTTCGCTACCAGTACGGACGGAGAGCGTACGGTCTTGTACAAGTTGAATGCCATCAGGAACAAGCCGAGCACAAAGAGCGCACCACCAAAGAAGCGCAAGAACAACCATGGTGCTTTAAAGTTCATGGCTTCGATAAAGCTGTATACCAGCTCACCATTCTCGTTCTGAGTGAGCCACATGTAGCCTTCACCAATACCGGCCACCCAAAGTGCGATGGCATAAATGGCAACACCTGCATGGGCAAGCCAGAAGTGCCATTTGATCAGTCGCTTCGACCACAGTTCTGTCTTGTTGCACAGACGTGGGATGAAGTAGTAGAACACCGCAATTCCAGACATGCCCACCCAGCCTAATGCGCCAGAATGAACGTGCCCGATCACCCATTCGGTGTTGTGCGCCAGCATATTGAACCAGCGAATGGCAAGCAGAGGCCCTTCAAAAGTGGCTAAGCAGTAGTACAGAATGGCCGAAAAGAAGAACAAGCAAATATAGTCAGATTTGAGCTTCTCTTTGTTTTGCAGGAGTGTCATCGCACTGTTGAAAGCACCTGCCCAAGACGGAAGCCATAGAATGAGTGACATAATGATGCCGATGTTTTGCACCCAAACCGGTACCGACGAGTAAACCAAGTGGTGCGTACCCGCCCAGGTGTAAAAGCCAACTAAGCCCCAAAAATGGATCACAGACAAACGATAAGAGTAGATAGGGCGATCAGCGGCTTTAGGAATGAAGTAATAGTTCATCCCAATCACACCCGCAGTCAGCAAAAAGCCTACGGCGTTATGACCCCACCACCATTGGACAATGGCATCTTGTGCACCAGCAAAGACGGAATAGGATTTCATCAGTGAGACGGGCATTGCGAGATTGTTCACGACGAAGATCATCGCAATCACGATAATGAAGGCGGCAAAGAACCAGTTTGCTACAAAGATATGGTCTACTTTGCGCTTGGCAATCGTGCCAAAGAACAGCACGGCATAAAGCACCCATACCAAGACGATTAAGACGTCGATTGGCCATTCCAACTCCGCATATTCTTTTGATGTCGTGTAGCCAGCGGGTAGGGTAATAAGCGCCAAGAGCAGAACGAGTTGCCATCCCCAGAATACCATCCAAGACAAGCTCTGGTTGAACAAATTACAACGGCCAGTGCGCTGGGCAATGTAGAGCGAAGTACCCATTAAAATGTTGACGACAAAGCCGTATATCACACCAGATGTGTGTAGAGGTCTCAGACGACCGAATTGGAAATATTGCGAATCAAAGTTCAGAATGGGCCAGTACAACTGCGCAGCTAGAATGACACCGATGATCATCCCCGCAATCGCCCAAACCAACGATGCCAACACAAAATACTTCACAACTTGAGTGTTGTATTGTGTAGTTGTTTGTTCCATAAGAACGCTCCTCGTTTAAGGCTGGGGCTCGTTATCTGACGGTGAATGCTCGTTCCCTAACTGCGAATAATAGTGCGCAATGTCTTCTATATCTTGGTCAGACAGGGCGTCGGCTTGCTGCTGCATGAGTACCGCCAAACCACTGGTCCGCTCCCGCGCTTTGTAATCTTTCAAAGAAGAGATCAGGTAGCTTTTTTTCTGACCGCGTAGGTTTGGATAGGCGTCGATGGTAGAGATGCCGTCAGCACCGTGACATGTCATACATACTTTCGCTTTCTCTTTACCAACCTCAAATTGCTCATCGACTTTGGCGTCAGATGCGAAAGTGAAAGGAGAGAAGCACATCGTGGCGAGGAAAGCCGCCTTTATACCTGTGCTCATGAAATGCGTGTTCTTTAATCTCATCACTGTTTCCCTAGTAAATTGAATGCGTGTTTCACTAACTTGGGCGTTTTATGCCAGCACTTTGCTCATATTGGTAAGGTGATAGTCGGGCACGTCTTTATTGTTGTACGGTAAAGGGTAGCGCGTACTGGCTTTATCGCTATGTACGAGACAAATTAGTTGTAGATTTAATTACTAATACGCACCAATTAAGTGGAATGGACAAAATCATTACCAATACAACTAAAGTGAAAATAGGCGGTTAGCTTTTGATGTTTGAAAGTTGGTGAGTTTTGTTTGATTTGAGTGGGTTTTGCGCTGTTTTAAAAGGATTAAGGAAGTTGAAAACCGCTCTGGCTTTAGCCAGAGCGGTTGGAGAATGAGAGCTCTTCGAAAGAAAACTATCGACCGCGATAGACCATCATGTCATAGACGCGCGTGACAGAAATTGGGTCGGCTTCGATGTAACTTAAGTGAAGGGAGCTAACAAGACTAAACAGTGAGCCCAGTGCGATAGGCGCAATAATAAGCAGGGCAATCAGAATGAAAAAGAGTACGGTTGAATGTCTCATAAAGCACCTCCTGACGACTGTTTTACTTCGTTGTTATTTTAACATTTCGTGCCTAGTTTAGAGTCAGGTTATTCCTTAATCTATTTGAGTTTTTGCCTAAGATTTCAGCGCCGATTTTGATGACATCAAGTCACGAAACAATGATTGGATTTCATAGTAATTTACTCGATGATAACTAAGTCACACTGTATACTGTGCGCGTTTCGCAAACGTTAGCACTCCTCAGTCTAAGTACACATTTAGTTCAGCATTTGCGATGTAAATATAACTATCTAATACACATTAAAATTAATGATGTGCGAACCCTGACGATTGCTTCGCTGGGTCTTTTTTGTGAGTAATTATGCTTAACTCTGAACGCAAAGCTGCATTCGTGCTCGTCGCAACTACGATGATCGCGGCACTAGGGTGGATCTTCTCTAAAGAAACCATTCAAGGTCTTCCACCATTTGGATTTATTGGGCTGCGATTTACCATCGCTTCTTTGTGCTTGTTACCGCTGTGTATCAAGCCGCTTCGTGCTGCCAATAAGAGAGATATTTTTGCCGCGGCAGGCGTTGGTGTGCTTTTGGGAGGCGCGCTGATGTGCTGGATTCATGCTATTTCAATCAGCGACACCCTAGGCGAGGGCGCATTCATCATGAGTTTATCGATGCTGTTTGTGCCAATCGTTGCTTGGGTGATGTTTCGTCAAAGGCCGCAACGCATTTTCTGGATCTCTCTGCCCATTGCTATCATTGGTCTAGGATGCTTATCGCTGGCTGGTGGTTGGCAACAATCTTCTAGTCAGCTTTGGTTCTTGGGAGCCGCTCTCATGCTGGCTTTACACTTCAACGTAAACAGTAAGTACTCGCAGAAATTGCCGGTATTGTTGCTAACGTGTATTCAGCTGTTTGTGACAGGCTTGATTGGTTTACTTATTTCATCTTTGGTGGAGACGGTGCCAACTGAAGTGTCTACGTCTATCTGGATTTGGTTTGCTCTGAGCACGCTCTTGGCAACCAGTTTGCGATATGTGATGCAAACCATGGGACAGAAGTTTGTTCAGGCTGGCAATGCAGCACTGATTATGATCCTTGAGCCGGTATGGACGGTAGTTTTGAGTGTGATTTGGTACGGTGAAGTGCTAACTTCCAATAAACTGGTTGGTTGTGCGCTTATCTTATTTTCGTTGGTCATCTACCGAACTGGTGGCAAACTCCGTTTTCTCAAACGCGCTTAAACTAAACTTATAAAGCCAGTGATAACGTTATTGCTGGCTTACGGGCTCTCTTACTTTCCCTCTGGCAGGACGCTTATTGATGGCAAATACAGAATATCAAGAAACGCTCGATTTACTCGATAAACTTAGTGTCTGCCTTTATCGCCTTGGCATCACCTTGTTTGCTGTCGCACTACTTTGTTTTTCGATAATCGTTTCTGGGGCTATCACTAGCTCGCTATTCGTTTACCAAGCCTCTTTAATTGCACTCTGTGTTGCAAGTGCTCTGTCTGCGGCAAATATCCACGTTTATAACAAACATGTGCGTGCTGCTATCAGTTGGGCATCTTGGATTGGCTTGGTACTGATGGTGAGTGACTTGGAGTTTCAGCGCACTTGGTTAGGGCTAGGCTTTATCTTTGTGACCTTTTCGGGCATTGCACTTAAAGAGTCTTTTTGCTTTAAAGTGCCAGGCTTAAAGATGGTGCCTGTATTTCTCGCAGTCGCAACGTTTGCATTGTGGTTTAACCTTCCAATTCTTGCAGCTATCACTATGTTGTTGGCTGGATTGGTCATGGGCTTCCTGTCTTTTGCTAAATGGCGTATGCCGCTGCATTTCGATATTGGTATCAAAGCGAATTACGAGATCTAACGCTGCTTTAACGCCAGAGAGACTTTAGAGGTCGGCTGGCGGTTTAATTCTTCACTGATCATCCATCCGGCTTTGGCGAGCAGTTCCAAGTCCACGCCTGTTTCTATTCCTAAACCTTGGCAAAGGTAGAGCACATCTTCGGTGGCTACATTGCCTGATGCGCCATGAGCATAAGGGCAGCCCCCAAGCCCTGCCACACTACTATCGATGGTATTGATGCCCATCGTTAAGGCTTGGTAGATATTCGCCAACGCTTGTCCCCATGTGTCGTGGAAATGCACAGCGAGCTTGTCGGTTGGGACTTTTACTTGCACTGCTTCAAGCATTTCAGCGATGCGAATGGGCGTACCTGTGCCTATGGTATCTCCCAGAGAAACCTCATAGCAGCCCAGTTCTTGCAAAAGATTGGCGATTCTAGCGACTTGTTCTGGTTTGGTTGGCCCATCATAGGGGCAATCAACAACGCAAGATAGGTAACCACGAACCGGAATACCATGTTTTGCAGCCAATTCAATCACTGGTCCAAAGCGAGTGAGACTCTCAGCAATGGAGCAATTAATGTTGTACTGACAGAATCCTTCAGATGAAGAAGTAAAAATAGTGACTTGTGTAGCACCGGCTTCTAACGCCTTCTCAAAACCTTGCACATTAGGTGTTAACGCTGAATAGATGACGTTGTGGCGGTGAGTAATATTTTTCATTACCTCCAGCGAATCAGCCATTTGTGGCACCCATTTGGGAGAGACAAAAGAGCCTGCCTCAATGTGGGTGAGTCCGGTATCCGAAAGTAAATCGATTAAGCGGATTTTGGCATGTGTGGAGACAGGTGATTCGTTTTGCAAACCGTCTCTCGCGCCAACTTCAACAATATTTACCTTACTTGGCAATTTCATTCTTTATCCTTATTTGGCTTGAGTGCCCAATCGGGTGTGCGTTTTTCCAGAAAGGCTTGTAAGCCATCTTGTCCATGTGGCGATACGCGGATGTCGGCGATCAGTTGGCTAGTGTATTGGATAAGCTGACCATCAATTGGATTTTGATGACACTGATGGCACAAGTCTTTCGCTTTACGCATTGCATCAGGGCTATTGAGCAGCAACGAATCAATCAAGCTTTCTACCACGGTTTCGATGTTGTCCAGCTTATGAACCTCATGCACAATGCCAAACTTTTCTGCTTTAGCTGCGTTAATCACTTCGGCGCTGAGTATGTAACGACGAGCTTGTCGGTTGCCCATTGCTCGCATGACATAAGGAGAGATGGTAGCGGGTACCAACCCCAGTTTTACCTCACTCAAGCAGAAGTTGGCATTGTCCGCAGCGATGGCAATATCACAGCAACAAATCAAACCTAATGCGCCACCAAAGGCAGAACCTTGCACAACCGCAATCGTGGGTTGAGGGAAGCCATCTAAGGTGTGCATCAAGCGTGCGAGGTTCTGTGCGTCCTCAAGATTTTGTTTTCTAGTGCTGTTTGCCATGGATTTCATCCAGTTTAAATCAGCACCTGAAGAGAAGTGTTTGCCATTGCTGCGTAAAACCAAGCAGCGAACGTCGGTGCGCAAAGCGAGGTAGTCCAGCCTGTGGATCAGCAGATCAATCATGCAGGCATCAAACGCATTGTGCTTCTCTGTGCGATTGAGCGTAAGCGTTGCGACGCCGAATTCATCGACGTTCCAAAGTACTTCGTCTTGTCGCTTTGTATTGGGGATGATACTTGGTTGATGATCCTGCATGTGACGTCCTTTCTTCTCTACATTCTGAATATGCCAAAGTTGCTATCAGGAATTGGTGCGTTGAGCGATGCTCTTAACGCTTGAGCTAGCACCTGACGTGTCTCTTTCGGGTCGATGATGCCGTCATCCCATAAACGTGCGCTGGCGTAGTAGGGATGTCCCTGAGACTCATACAAGTCTACGATAGAATCTCGGAATGCACTTTCTTCTGGTTCTGGCCAGTCTTCACCTTGGCGCTTTTTCACTTCTCGACGAACTTGAGTGAGCACACCTGCGGCTTGTTCTCCGCCCATTACCGAGATTCGCGCGTTCGGCCACATCCACATCATGGTAGGGTCATAAGCACGACCACACATGCCGTAGTTACCTGCGCCGTAAGAGCCACCAATAATCACGGTGAACTTGGGCACATCCGCACACGCAACCGCCATCACCAGCTTCGCGCCGTGTTTGGCAATGCCTTCCGCCTCCAGCTTTTTGCCCACCATAAAGCCAGTGATGTTTTGCAAAAAGAGTAAGGGAATTTTGCGTTTGGCACACAGCTCAATAAAGTGCGCGCCTTTCTGTGAGGACTCTGAAAACAAGATGCCGTTGTTCGCTACAATACCAATTAGATTTCCGTGGATTCGAGCGAAGCCACATACTAAGGTCTTACCATACAGTGCTTTGAACTCGTCAAAGTCCGAGTCGTCGACCACGCGAGCGATGATCTCTCGAACATCAAAAGACAAGCGCAGATTCGCATTGACGATGCCGTACATCTCTTCTGCGTCATAACGTGGTGGCAAGACGGCTTTGTCGCTTTGAATGGGGAGTGATTGATTGGTATTGGAGATAGCTTCGCGTGCGAGTTGCAACGCGTGTTGGTCGTTCTCTGCGTAGTAATCGGCAACGCCAGACTTGCGACAATGCACGTCGGCACCGCCTAATTCTTCATCGGTGACGATTTCTCCCGTAGCGGCTTTTACTAACGGTGGACCTGCCAAGAAGATAGTGCCTTGCTCTTTGACCATGATGGAAACGTCTGCCATCGCAGGTACATAAGCGCCGCCTGCGGTACAAAGCCCCATTACAACCGCGACTTGAGGAATGCCTTGCGCCGACATTCTAGCTTGATTGAAAAAGATACGTCCAAAGTGCTCTTTATCTGGGAAGACTTCCGCTTGATGAGGGAGGTTCGCGCCACCAGAGTCCACCAAATAGACGCAAGGCAGTTCGCAACGTTGGGCGATCTCTTGAGCGCGCAGATGTTTTTTCACCGTGAGTGGGTAATAGGTGCCGCCTTTCACTGAAGGGTCGTTGGCGATTACCATGCATTGAATGCCTTCAATGGTGCCAATACCCGCAACGACACCTGCGCAAGGTATCGACTCTTCATAGACGTTCCACGCTGCGAATTGTCCGACTTCAAGAAACTCGCTGCCTTCATCCAAAAGATGCATGATGCGCTCACGGACGGGCAGCTTTCCTTTCAGGCGTTGGCGGTCGATAGCTTTCTGTCCGCCACCCTGTTTGATGGCTTTGATATTGGCATTGAGGTTGTTTACCAACTCGATCATGACCGCTTTATTCGACAAAAATAGCTCGTCGGTTGGCTTGGTTTTACTTTTAATGATTGCCATAGTGACTTCCTTGTCGGTGGGTTATCGAGATTCTTCGAACAACTCTCGTCCAATCAGCATGCGGCGAATTTCAGAAGTGCCAGCACCAATCTCATACAGTTTGGCGTCACGGAGTAATCGCCCAGTCGCGTATTCGTTGATGTAGCCATTGCCGCCTAACAGCTGAATAGCATCGAGCGACATTTGTGTGGCAAGCTCAGCGCTGTAAAGGATCACGCCAGCGGCATCTTTACGTGTACATTCTCCTCGGTCACAGGCGGCTGCGACAGCATAAACATAAGCTTTGGCGGCGTTCATGCGTGAATACATGTCAGCAAGCTTTCCTTGCACGAGTTGGAATTCACCGATGGATTTGCCGAACTGTTTGCGGTCGTGAACATACGGAACCACTTCGTCCATACAGGCTTGCATGATGCCAAGTGGACCGGCTGCTAATACCACGCGTTCGTAATCCAAGCCACTCATCAACACTTCGACACCACGGTTTAGTTCTCCCAAAACATTCTCTTTTGGAACGACACAATCTTGGAACACCAATTCACAGGTATTGGAGCCGCGCATACCAAGTTTGTCGAGCTTCTGCGCATGGCTAAAGCCTTCAAACTCCCGCTCAATAATGAAAGCGGTGATGCCGCGAGATCCACTATTGGGATCGGTTTTCGCGTAAACCACTAAGGTATCGGCATCAGGACCATTGGTAATCCACATTTTGTTGCCGTTCATCAGAAAGTGGTCACCTTTGTCTTCAGCACGGAGCTGCATGCTAACCACATCAGAACCTGAGTTCGGCTCACTCATGGCCAGTGCGCCAATGTGAGAACCATCGATGAGTTTAGGTAGGTACTTTTCTCGTTGAGCAGGGGAGCCATTGCGAAAGATTTGGTTAACACAAAGGTTGGAATGCGCGCCATAACTGAGCGCGACAGACGCCGAAGCTCGGCTAATCTCTTCCATAGTAACAACATGAGCAAGATAGCCCATGCCTGCACCGCCAAACTCTTCATCAACGGTTACGCCGAGCAAACCCATTTCACCAAACTTGGACCACAAATGATTGGGGAATTGGTTGTCGCGGTCGATATCTGCGGCGATTGGGGAGATATGCTCGGTGGCGAACGCGTTGACGTGGTCTCGGAGCATATCGATGGTTTCACCAAGCCCAAAGTTGAGTGGGGTGTAGCTGCTTTTCATAACATTTCCCTGTTGAAAGTACTGCGGTTATTAGTACGGATAAGGTTCGAGTTACACTGCTTGGGCTTGGAAATTATGGTTATTCTTGTTTGTTTTAGTCGTTACAAGTTTTTAGTTATTGGCTGTTAGTTTTATTGTCGCTCAGCGCTTGTTTGCATCGCTCTTTGGCGGTTTCTAGCTCGTTCATTACAACGCTAATATCATCCAGTTGCTGCTGTAAGTGCGCTTGTTTTTCATCAATGATGGTTAGCATTTTAAGCAGCTGACCATCGCTTTGTTGGGTATCGTACAGCTCGAACAACTCTCGAATTTCCGCAAGCGAAAAGCCCAGTCGCTTACCACGTAAAATCAGCTTGAGACGGATCTTATCTCTGCGTTGATATACGCGAATGTTGCCTTTTCGTTCCGGCTCTATCAGCCCGACATCCTCGTAAAAACGAATGCTTCGGGTCGTGATGTCGAACTCTTTGGCGAGGTCACTTATCTTGAATTTATCCACTCGGCTTTTCCCTCTAATGAATAGTTTTGGCTTCTTAAAATCCCTTCAAGCCTTGAACTAAACGGACTAGCTAAAAGCATGAGAGTAAATTTGTGTTGTTATTAGTGTGTTTCTTTACGTTAACGTAAATGTTAGTGCTATGCTTACGTAAACGTCAAGAAATCACAGTGCGAAAATTCATCGTTTTACGAGAGGCTGGAGTGACAACACATTCTGTGTGAAAGCTCCGTGGTAGCAGGTGTGAGGGATGAATTCGTGAACTGTGAATTATCGTCAGAAGGGACGAGATCATGGGAAACGACATCTGGATTGTCAGTGCAAAGCGAACGCCAATCGGGCGCTTTCAAGGTCAGTTACAAGGTTATTCAGCGCCTCAATTAGGTGCATTTGCTATCAAAGCGGCAATGGATGCGAGTGGTGTTAGCGAAGTCGACGAAGTCTATATGGGGTGCGTATTACCTGCGGGGTGCGGGCAAGCTCCAGCCAGACAAGCGGCGCTAGGTGCAGATCTTCCGCTGACGACAGGCTGTACCACCATCAATAAAGTGTGTGGCTCTGGCATGAAAAGCGTTATGTTGGCTCACGATCTTATCAAAGCGGGCAGCATTCGCAGCGCCATCGCTGGTGGTATGGAAAGCATGACCAATGCGCCGTATCTGCTTAAAGATGCACGTAATGGCATGCGAATGGGTCATCAATCTACCTATGACCACATGTTTCTCGATGGTCTTCAAGATGCGTATGAAGGGCACTTGATGGGCGTCTATGCACAGCAAACGGCTGACCGTTCTGAGTTTACTCGTGAACAAATGGATGAATGGGCGATCCTATCCGCGACAAGAGCATTGGAAGCGCAAGAGCAGCGTCTGTTTGAAGATGAAATCTCGCCGATAGAAATTACGACTCGTCGTAGCACTTCAACATTAGATTATGACGAGCATCCACGCTCCATCAAGCTCGACAAGATCCCTCAACTCAAACCTGCGTTCGATAAGAACGGCTCGGTGACGGCTGCAAACTCAAGTGCGATATCCGATGGTGCTGCAGCCTTAGTGTTAATGGACTCGCAGGTGGCACAGCATCAAGGTTTAACGCCATTAGCAATCATCAAAGGGCACTCGACCCACGCCAGAAAGCCCGCCGAATTTACCCTCGCGCCCGTCTTTGCAATAGAGCAATTGTTATCTCAACTCGATTGGTCAGTAGACGAGGTCGATCTTTGGGAGATCAATGAAGCTTTCGCCGTTATCACGCAAATCGCGGTACGCCAATTAGGCATCGATAAAGACAAAGTAAACATCAAAGGCGGCGCGTGTGCGCTTGGGCATCCAATTGGCGCAAGTGGCGCTCGTATTTTAGTAACCCTCATTCATAGCCTGCGCCAACTGCAATCGCTTGGTGTAGATGGTGACAACAACAATAAAAAGGTGATGCGAGGTGTTGCATCACTTTGTATCGGTGGTGGTGAAGCCACTGCTATTGGTATCGAGATACCGCTTTAATTCCAATTATCGAATAACGTAAAGAAGGACTAGATTATGACTCGCACGGTTCCCTTATTCATCGATGGTGAGTTTCGTGAATCTCAAGCAACGGATTGGGTAGAAGTGACAAACCCTGCCACCAATGACGTGATTGTGCGTTTGCCATGCGCAACGGATGAAGAGATGCATGCAGCAATTGAGAGTGCAAAAGCCACCTTTACCTGTTGGAAAGATGTCGCTGTTTCGGAGCGTGCGCGTTTAATGCTGCGCTACCAACACCTACTGAAAGAACATCATGATGAATTGGCGACGCTGCTGTCTCACGAGACGGGCAAGATCTTTGCGGATGCAAAAGGGGATGTGTGGCGTGGTATCGAAGTGGTCGAGCAAGCTGCCAATATCGCCAGTAATATGATGGGAGAAACCGTAGAGAACGTTGCGACCGATATCGACAGTTATTCGCTGATTCAACCGCTTGGGGTGTGCTGCGGTATTACGCCGTTTAATTTCCCTGCCATGATCCCTTTGTGGATGTTCCCAATCGCGATTGCGAGCGGTAATACCTTTGTCCTTAAGCCCTCTGAGCAAGTGCCTCTCACGTCAATTCGCTTGGCTGAGTTGTTCGAAGAAGCGGGTGCGACAAAAGGTGTGCTGCAAATCGTGCATGGTCGTAAGGAGCAGGTCGACTTGTTGCTGAAGCATCCTGATATCCAAGCCGTTTCTTTCGTTGGTTCTGTTCCTGTAGCGCAATACATTTACACCACAGGCACACAGAACTTCAAACGTGTTCAAGCCTTTGCTGGCGCGAAAAACCACATGGTAGTAATGCCAGATGCGAACAAAAACCAAGTGGTGAATAACTTAGTTGGTTCTTCGGTTGGTGCAGCAGGGCAACGTTGTATGGCGATATCTGTTGCTGTGTTTGTAGGCAGTTCGAAAGAGTGGATTGCCGATTTAAAACAAGAAATGGCGAAAGTGCATCCTGGCGCTTGGGATGATGAAAACGCAGCGTATGGTCCTTTGATCAGTGCACAAGCAAAACAGCGTGTGCTCGGTTTGATTGAAGAAGGCAAACAACAAGGGGCGGTGTGTGAACTTGATGGTAGCCAATGTGAAGTGGAAGGCTTCCTTGAAGGCAACTGGGTTGGTCCAACCTTATTCAGTGGCGTCACCACCGAGATGTCGATTTATACCCAAGAAATCTTCGGACCTGTTTTGGTGTGTATTGAGGTCGACACGTTACAAGAAGCGATAGAGCTCGTGAATCGCAACCCATACGGCAACGGCACTTCCATCTTCACTGCGAATGGTGCGGCGGCGAGAAAGTATCAACATGAGATTCAAGTCGGTCAGGTAGGTGTGAACGTACCGATTCCAGTACCTTTGCCATTCTTCTCGTTTACTGGGTGGCGCGGCAGCTTTTACGGTGATTTGCACGCCTACGGCAAACAAGCGGTGCGCTTCTACACCGAGACCAAAACCGTGACGGCTCGTTGGTTTGATGACGATATCCCAACCGGTCCAAACCTGACTATTAACTTGCGCTAACGAAGTAAGGAGCTCATATGGATTTTGAACTCAACGAAGATCAACGTATGTTTGCCGACACGGCTCAGCAGTTTGCGGCAGAGCGTTTAGCGCCAATGGCAGCAGAGTGGGATGAGAAACAAATCTTCCCGAAAGACATTCTACGAGAGGCAGGAGAGCTTGGCTTCTTGAGCCTCTACACCCCAGAAGAGCAAGGCGGTTTGGGCTTAAGCCGTTTGGATGCGTCTATCATCTTCGAGCAACTCTCGATGGGGTGTACGTCGACCACCGCATTTATGACCATTCACAACATGGTGACTTGGATGGTCGCGAGCTTTGGTAGCGAAGAGGTAAAAGACGCGTTCTGCCCCAAACTTATTACGGGTGACTTTCTCGGATCTTATTGTTTAACCGAGCCAAACGCAGGCTCGGACGCGGCATCTCTGACGACTTCTGCGACTAAGCAAGGTGATAACTACATTCTCAACGGCGGCAAAACCTTTATCTCTGGCGCAGGCGATACTGACGTTTTAGTTGTGATGGCGAGAACCGGCGATGCGGGCGCGAAAGGTGTATCCGCGTTTGTTGTCCCCGCCGATGCAGAAGGGATTAGCTACGGACGTAAAGAGCCGAAAATGGGCTGGAACAGTCAGCCGACACGCGCGGTGACTTTCGATAATGTTTCTATTCCAGCGTCACATCTGCTGGGTGAACAAGGACAAGGGTTTGTGTTCGCCATGAAAGGTTTGGATGGCGGACGCATCAACATTGCTACTTGTTCGGTCGGCACGGCTCAGCAAGCGTTGAATCAAGCGGCGCAGTACATGCAAGAACGTAAACAGTTCGGCAAATCATTAGCTCAATTCCAAGCATTGCAATTCAAACTGGCAGACATGGCAACCGAGCTTGTCGCTGCTCGCCAACTGGTACGTTACGCCGCTAGCAAGTTAGACCGAGGTGACCCAGACGCCACGACTTATTGTGCCATGGCAAAACGCTTTGCAACCGATGTCGGCTTTCAAGTCTGTGACCAAGCGCTGCAGCTTTACGGTGGCTATGGCTACATCAAAGAATACCCAATGGAGCGCTATTTCCGTGATGTTCGAGTGCACCAAATTTTGGAAGGCACCAACGAGATCATGCGGTTGATCATCGCGCGTCGATTGCTCGCAGAAGAGTCCGCATTGTTATAAGTGCAGTCAGCTCTGCTTTTATTCATAAAACTCAGGTCATTTTCATCAAGAAAGGATTCAGAGATATGTCACTAACAGAACAACAAGCGATTCAACATACCATCAGCAATCACGTTGCGGTGGTGACCATGAACAACCCGCCCGCTAATACATGGACGTCACAAAGCTTAACTGCATTGAAAGAGCTAGTGCTAGCGCTAAACGACAATAAAGACGTTTACGCTCTAGTGCTCACTGGGAATGGAGAGAAGTTTTTCTCTGCAGGTGCAGACCTCAAGTTGTTTGCCGATGGCGATAAAGCGGTGGCGTTAGAGATGGCGCGTATCTTTGGTGAAGCCTTTGAAACGCTGTCTGCATTTCGAGGGGTTTCTATCGCTGCCATCAACGGCTACGCCATGGGAGGTGGATTAGAAGTCGCATTGGCGTGTGATATTCGTGTGGTAGAACAGCAAGCCGTGCTGGCACTACCAGAGGCGAAAGTCGGATTACTGCCTTGTGCTGGTGGTACGCAAAACCTAACCGCATTGGTCGGCGAAGGTTGGGCGAAACGAATCATATTGTGCGGTGAACAAGTCGGTGCAGCACAAGCGAGAGAACTTGGCTTAGCAGAAGAAGTGGTGGCAAAAGGTGGAGCGCTTAATAAAGCTATTGAGCTTGCAGAATCAGTTGCCAATCAATCGCCGTCCTCGGTAACCGCATGTAAAGCGCTTATCCAAAACATGCGTTCAGCGCCACTTAAACATGGTCTGATTAAAGAGCGAGAGCTGTTTCTAAACTTATTCGATACCGAAGATCAAACCGAGGGGGTTCGTGCCTTCTTAGAAAAACGTAAACCCAATTGGAAGAATCAATAGGAGGTCGCATGACAGGAAAAGTAACCATTAGCGAAATAGATTGCTTAGACGGCGTGCACCGAATTGGTATCGCGACGTTAGACAACACGGCTTCTTTGAATGCGTTGACTTACGACATGTTGGCAGAGCTCAACGACCAACTTATCGAATGGCAAGATGACCCTGATTTGGTGTGTGTCATCCTCAACGGGGCGGGTGAAAAAGCGTTTTGTGCAGGGGGCGATGTACGAACCATGTACCACGTCATGCACGAAAAAAGCAAAGAAGAAACTGCCGAGTTCTGTTCTAACTACTTCTCGCTTGAGTACGAATGTGACTATCTAATTCATACTTACCAAAAGCCAATCATAGGCTGGGGTGAGGGTATTGTAATGGGCGGCGGCATGGGCTTGTTTATGGGTACTAGCCACAGGGTTGTTACCCCTAAATCTCGCCTTGCGATGCCGGAGATTAATATCGGGCTTTATCCTGACGTAGGTGGTACTTGGTTTTTAAGCCAAATTGATCCGGAGGTGGGCTTGTTCCTCGGATTAACAGGTGCAATAGTTAATTCGAGTGACGCTGTCACTATTGGATTGGCAGAATGGTTGCTATTGGAAGAGCAATACCCAGCGTTGTTAGAAGAATTGAAACAAGTGGACTGGCTATCTGCCGATGCCAAATCGCTTGTCAGTGCGTTACTTCAATTAATGGAAGATCAAGTCATCGACAGTAAGCCGACAACTCAGATTTGCCCTTATCTCGACCAAATTAAAGAAGCCTGCAAAGGCTATGAGTTAAATCAGATTGCCCAACGTATTCAAGCAATGGAGGGCGAGACTCAATGGCTTGAGAACGCACAAAAATCATTTGTTGCGGGCAGTCCGATCACTGCACATATCTGTTTTAGACAAGTCAAAGAGTACCACCGTTTGTCGTTGGCGGATTGTTTCCGTCTAGAGCTAACCTTGTCAGTTCGTAGCGCATTACTCGGTGAGTTTGAAGAGGGTGTGCGCTCTCGATTAGTTGATAAAGATGGCAATCCAAAATGGATGTTTAACAGCGTCAGTGAAGTCGATGAAAGCGTCATCGACACCTTGTTCACTTCTCTTTGGTCAGAAGAGGAACATCCACTTGCACAGCTAGGAAAATAAGGAGAAACAACATGAGTACCATTGCATTTATTGGCTTGGGCAACATGGGCAGTCCAATGGCACAAAACCTATTGGCGTCAGGGTTTCATGTGCAAGTGTTCGATGTGGATGTGAACGCGGCGAAGCAACTTGAACCGTTTGGCGCGGTGGTTGCTAGCACGTTAGAAGAAGCCGTGGATGGCGCGGGAACCATCATCACCATGCTACCAGCAGGTGCACACGTGCGCGCGGTGTACTTAGGGGATTTACACGGTGGTGTCGGTCTGCTCAATATTGTGCAGGACAACGCATTGCTGATTGACTGTTCGACCATCGATCCAGATTCTGCTCGCTTGGTGGCGAACGAAGCTCAGAACAAACGATTGTTGTTTGTCGATTCTCCCGTCTCTGGTGGTGTAGCAGGCGCAAAAGCAGCAACGCTGACCTTTATTGTTGGTGGTTCGGACGAAGCGTTCTCTAAAGCCAATGCGATCTTGCAATACATGGGCAAGAACGTGTTCCATGCTGGTAAAGCGGGCGATGGTCAGATGGCAAAAATCTGCAATAACCTGATGTTGGGCATTTTGATGTCGGGAACCTGCGAGGCGCTCAGTCTCGGTATTGACCACGGACTCGACCCGAAAGTCTTATCCAATATCATGCTGCAAAGCTCTGGTCGAAACTGGGCGTTGGAGCTCTATAACCCATGCCCCGGCGTGATGGACTCTGCACCAGCGAGCAATCAATACAACCCAGGCTTTATGAGCAAGTTGATGCTAAAAGATCTTGGCTTAGGCTTGGATGCGGCGTTGCAAACCAACTCTTCTGTTCCGATGGGCTCTTTGGCTCGTAACCTTTATGCATTCCATAACGCAGCAGGTCATGCAGAACTCGATTTCTCTAGCTTGTTTGAATTCTATAAGAACCAGAAGGGCTAAAAGCGAGATTCCCTATCAGGCGTTTGAGCATGGAAGTTATCCAGTAATGGAGTTCAGATATGGATTTAAAAAACAGTGTCATTGCAATCACAGGGGCGGGGCAAGGGTTAGGGCAGATGATGGCAGTCAGCCTTGCTCAAGCGGGCGCAGATTTAGCATTGCTTGATGTTAACGAAACGGGACTGCTGAATACTCAAGAACAATGCCGGATGCTCAGTGCCAAAGCATTGATCTATCGACTTGATGTCACCAATGAATCTGAAGTAGAGGATACCTTTAATGAGATTCTTCAAGATTTTGGGCAGCTAAACGGCTTAGTTAATAACGCAGGGGTTTTGCGAGACGGGTTGTTAGTCAAAGCCAAAGACGGCGAGATCGCTAAGATGTCGCTTGAGCAGTTCAACTTAGTGATGAACGTCAATGTCACGGGCACGTTCTTGTGTGGTCGAGAAGCGGCAGTCAAAATGATTGAGAGTGGCTCGAAAGGCGCCATCATCAACATCTCCAGCGTGGCGAGAGCGGGCAATATTGGGCAAACCAATTACTCTGCATCGAAAGCTGCCGTCGCAACCATGGCAACAACATGGGCAAGAGAACTCGCCAGATACGGCATTCGCTCTGCGGCTATTGCGCCCGGTGTCGTCAAAACTGCGATGGCAGATCAAATGAAACCAGAAGCCATAGACCGACTGCAAAAGATGATACCCGTCGGTAGGATGGGAGAGACGAGTGAGATTGCTCATGCCGTGAAATACATTCTTGAAAACGACTACTTCACAGGGCGAGTGCTCGAAGTGGATGGTGGGATGAGAATGTAGCATTGATCCATTGGTTTCTGGTAGCGAGCGCTAGTTAAGTAGCGCTCGTTTCGTTTTAGTGAGTTCATTCGATTAACAATTGAACCAAATATCACTCTTAAAAAGCACTTGGTATTAGTCTGGCAAATTGGATTGCCTGAGTAATCATTTACTGCAGAAATGCTATGTAAATAGTATGTGAATTCATAACTATGATACTGATCACGCTTTCCTTAATTCGTACTTTCTAATGTAGCTCACACTCTCGCGCCGAATACGCAACTGATTACTCTTCTCGTTTGGGTTGCTTAAGTTGCTGTATAGAAAAGAATATATGCTGTAGTACGTTAATCTTGTGCACCTGCTTTGCTATTCCTTTATCAATATTAGCTTTCATAAATGGAACGTTAGTTTCCATCTGTGGCTAATGAGCTTTCCTTTTTCCCTCCGCATAATGCGCTCGAATGTAACAATGTATTTCAAAGTGTAACAATAAACTCACGTTGTGAGTGTGGTTTTAACCATCAAGCAACTTGATACCTCCCACCAAGAAGTCCATTGCTGCACAAGCTCAACACAAAAATATTCTAATGACCAAGACAACCAATCGCAGGGCTTGCTCTGTTGTTGGCTAACCATCGAGAAAGTTAATGGAAGCTTCAAGATACAAACGCATCTTAGCGAGGATAAGTTTGGCAGGAACCATTCTTATGCTTTCAGGGTGTAACTCTGCTCTACTTGACCCGAAAGGTAGTATTGGCGTTCAGGAAAAAGAACTGATCATTACAGCGCTTTTACTGATGCTGATTGTCGTGATCCCCGTGATTTTAATGACAATCTATTTTGCTTACCGCTACCGAGAGTCGAACACTGGCGAGGAATACGCTCCAGAGTGGGCGCACTCGACCAAGATTGAAGTGGTGGTGTGGACGATTCCAATCATCATCATCGCGATTCTGGCAACCATCACTTGGCGTTCTACTCACGAGTTAGAGCCATCCAAGCCCATCGCAAGTGACGTCAAACCCATCACCATTGAGGTGGTGTCACTCGACTGGAAATGGCTATTCATCTACCCAGAAGAGAACATTGCGACAGTGAACTATGTGGCGTTTCCGAAAGATGTTCCGGTTCAGTTCAAACTGACCTCAGACAACATCATGAACGCGTTCTTTATCCCGCGTCTCGGTACTCAGATTTACGCGATGCCAGGCATGGTGACCAAGTTAAATCTGATTGCGAACCACACAGGGGATTACAAAGGCTTTGCTTCTAACTACAGCGGTAAGGGCTTCTCGCAGATGAAATTTACCGCAGCAGCAATGGAAGATCGCACTGCATTCCTGAATTGGGTACAGCAAGTGAAAGTCAGCCCTGACCGAATCGAAGACTGGGAGCAATTCCGGGCGCTTGCATCACCAACGGTGGCGGAGCCTGTGAAGATGTTCTCTAGTATTCCACCATTTTTGTTCACCGACGTCGTGACCCAGCATCCGGGTTCAATGAACTGTTTGCCGGAAAATCTAGGATAATCGCAATGTTTGGAAGATTAACACTTGAATCAATCCCTTATCACGAGCCGATTATTGTCGTCACTCTAGCGGTGATCGCGATCGTTGGTTTGGCTGTCGTTGCGGCGATAACCAAAGCGGGTAAGTGGCAATACTTATGGAATGAATGGTTTACTTCGGTAGACCACAAAAAGCTAGGCTTTATGTACATCGCCGTGGCAATGGTGATGTTGATTCGTGGCTTTGCTGATGCAGTCATGATGCGCAGCCAACAGCTGCTTTCTGCGGCAGGCGAGAGCGGTTATTTGCCACCACATCACTACGACCAAATCTTTACTGCCCATGGCGTAATCATGATTTTCTTCGTGGCAATGCCGTTGGTGATTGGTTTGATGAACATCATCGTACCGCTGCAAATTGGTGCGCGTGATGTGGCATTCCCTTACCTAAACAACCTAAGTTTCTGGCTGTTTGTTGTGGGCGTGATCCTCACCAATATGTCACTTGGCTTGGGTGAGTTTGGTCGTACTGGTTGGTTGGCGTATCCGCCGCTGTCTGGTATAGAGGCAAGCCCCGGAGTTGGGGTGGATTATTGGATATGGGCGCTGCAAATATCCGGTGTCGGCACCACACTGACAGGCGTGAACTTCTTTGCGACTATCTTGCGCATGCGTACGCCGTCTATGCCAATGATGAAGATGCCAGTGTTCACGTGGGCTTCCCTGTGTGCCAACATTCTAATCATCATTTCATTCCCAATCCTAACCGTAACCATCGCGCTACTAACGTTGGATCGCTACATCGGTACGCACTTCTTCACTAATGATCTTGGCGGCAACGTAATGATGTACGTCAACCTGATTTGGGCATGGGGTCACCCAGAAGTGTACATCCTGATCTTGCCTATTTTTGGTGTGTTCTCTGAGGTAACGGCAACCTTCTCACGCAAGAAGCTGTTTGGTTACACCTCGCTAGTATGGGCGACCATTGTAATTACGATTTTGGCGTTCGTCGTTTGGCTGCATCACTTCTTCACCATGGGCTCAGGTGCAAATGTGAATGCATTCTTCGGCATCGCCACCATGATTATTTCCATCCCTACCGGGGTGAAGATCTTCAACTGGCTATTCACCATGTACAAAGGGCGTATCCGCTTTACCACGCCGATGATGTGGACAGTTGGCTTCCTGATTACCTTCTCTGTAGGTGGTATGACGGGCGTACTAATGGCGGTTCCGGGCGCGGACTTTGTTCTGCACAACTCCGTGTTCCTGATTGCGCACTTCCATAACGTAATCATTGGTGGTGTGGTATTTGGTTGTTTCGCGGCAATCACTTACTGGTTCCCGAAAGCGACGGGTTTCACCATGAACGAAACATGGGGCAAACGTGCATTCATTTGCTGGATTGTTGGTTTCCTAATGGCGTTCCTACCGCTTTATGCGCTGGGCTTTATGGGCATGACGCGTCGTCTAAGCCAAGATCTTAACCCAGAGTACTTCCCACTGTTAGCAGTTGCTGCAGCGGGTACGGCAGTGATTGCGCTTGGCGTGGTTTGTCAGTTCATCCAAATCTACGTGAGTGTTCGTGACCGCGAGCAAAACCGCGACCTAACGGGTGATCCATGGGGCGGTCGTACCTTTGAGTGGGCGACGTCTTCACCACCGCCGTTCTACAACTTTGCACACCTACCAAAAGGCGATGAGCTAGACGCGTTCTGGTACCAAAAGCAGAGTGGCGAATTCGACCCAAGCAAAGAAGTGGAATACGAACGCATTCACATGCCGAAGAACACACCAACAGGTATCTATGTATCTGCATGGGCATTGGTATTTGGCTTCGCGATGATTTGGTACATCTGGTGGCTAGCAGCAGCAAGCTTTGTCGGCATTATCGTGACGTGTATCCAGCACAGCTACAACGATGACGTGGATTACTACGTTGAAGTAGAAGAAATCAAAGCGATTGAAGCGGAGCGTCGAGCTCAACTTGAAGAAGCGAAGAAAAACGAAGTGAAAGACAACGATAAGAAAGACGATCTGGAGGTGACTTATGCAAGCTAATGTTGCGGTTCACGACCACGATCATCACCATGATTCTGCAGGCATTAAGCTGTTTGGTTTCTGGATTTACCTAATGAGTGACTGTGTATTGTTTGCGACCTTGTTCGCGACTTACGCAGTACTAGAAAGCGGCTCTATTGCGGGTCCAACCGGTAAAGACATTTTCGAACTGCCGTTCGTGTTTGTAGAAACCATGTTGCTGCTGTTCAGCAGTATCACGTTTGGCTTCGGCATGATTGCGATGAAACGCAAAGACGTTGCAGGGTTAAAACGTTGGTTAAAATTGACCTTCTTACTTGGCGCCGGCTTTATCGGGATGGAAGTATACGAGTTCCATCACCTGATTGTTGAAGGCTATGGTCCACAAGAAAGTGCATTCCTGTCGGCGTTCTTCACTTTGGTCGGAACACACGGTCTGCACGTAACCTTTGGTTTGATCTGGCTAGCAGTGTGCTACCACCAACTGTCAACCAAAGGCTTGAACGATAACATGTCGATGCGATTCCAGTGCTTGAGCTTGTTCTGGCACTTCCTAGACATCGTTTGGATTTGTGTATTCACCATCGTTTACTTATTGGGGGTTATGTAATGGAACAACATCTAGATACAGGTGCCTCTGATTACGTAAAAGGCTTTATTGCGTCTCTGATCCTGACCGTGATTCCTTTCTACTGTGTGTGGGCGCAAGTGCTTCCAGATACCGCGACTTATGCCTTGTTATTTGGTTGTGCGATTGTGCAGATCTTTGTGCACTTTAAGTACTTCTTGCACATGGAAGTGAAAACGTCAGAAGGTCAGTGGAACGTGGTGTCACTGATGTTTACCGCCATTGTTGTGTTGATTCTGATCGCTGGCTCGATCTGGATCATCTACAACATGAACGTCAACATGAAGTTGTAGGCTAGGGCATGCTGAAAAGTTATTTGTCTATTACCAAACCGGGCATCATTTTCGGCAACCTGATTTCTGTTGCGGCGGGGTTCTTCCTCGCCGCAAAATCAGAACCCGCTAACTTTCTGTTGTTGCTAACAACGTTAGTTGGAGTGGGGCTTGTGATTGCATCAGGATGCGTGGTGAACAACATTTTCGACCGCGATATCGACCAAAAAATGAAGCGCACGCAAAACCGTGAATTGGTGATGGGAAACATCAACATCGACGCGGCGTTTGTCTACGCTTTGGTATTGTTGTTGAATGGCACAGCGTTACTGTTTCAACTGGTGAATCCGCTCTCGGCTGTGGTTGTACTCTTGGGTTACGTGTTTTACGTCTTCTTCTACACCATGTGGTACAAGCGAAATTCGGTCTACGGCACCTTAGTCGGCAGCATTTCTGGCGCGGTTCCTCCGCTGGTGGGCTACCTTGCTGTGACGAACTACATCAGCTTAGAAGCGATTTTACTCTTCATCATGTTTTGTCTTTGGCAGATGCCGCACTCTTACGCGATTGCGATGTTCCGCATGCAAGATTACCGCGATGCAGGCATTCCTGTTCTTCCCGTTAAAGAGGGCATTACCAAAGCCCATCAACATATGAAGGCGTACGTGGTGGCTTTTAGTGCGGTTGCTATTGGGTTGTTTATGCTGGGTGAAGCTGGATACGAGTATTTAGCGGTCTCAGCAGCGGTGTGCTTTATGTGGACACGGGTGACATTCCAAAAAGTGAATTACAACAACTATATCCAATGGTCCAAAGCGGTGTTTAAGGTGTCGTTATTGGTCGTAATGAGCATCAGCGGCGTGCTTGGTTTAGAGTTGATTCCATTGCCGTTTATTCATTAATTAGTTTTCTTGAGCACCCAGATTTTTAATAGTTTAAGTCAGTTTCAATTTGGAGAGCTTATATTTCGTGAAAGTATTATGAATTCATAAATGTTAGCTTTACACGATAGATAGTTTTACAAATCAAAAAGAAATGACTCAAAAAGAAAAAGGCTATGTTTATATTCTCGAAGTAAAGGACATTGACTTGCCGGTGTGCAAAATTGGAAAAACAACGCGGCATCCAGATACACGGTGTTTAGAGATAAATAGAAGCTCGACTGGCGACTTTAAATGGTCCGTTTTTAGTTTCAAAGCAGTCGATGATTGTAACGGCTTCGAGTCGTTGATTCATAACAAGCTTGCCCCTTTACGACAAAAGGGGCGAGAGTTTTTTAACTTAACGCCAGAAAACGCACTGAAAGCAATAACATCAATATTTCAGAATCAAAGGGACATACACGAAATAAGCAGTGACTCTATCAACGTCGAGAGAGCTAAAACAAAAGATGAAGGTAAAAAAGAATCAGATATAGATGACGATGAGTTATTTAGAGCTTTTGAATCAAAGTTAGGCCTTAGTGCTAGAAAGTTTGGGCAGAAGAATAAGCCTGTTTATGGTGTCAGTGACGGAAACCGAGGTGTTCAATGGAATTTATCAGTCAATAAAATAAACGACCAGATCTGTTTGGGTGTCAACCTAGAAGGTATGAAGTATATAAACTGGCCAATTTCGACGTTTATTCAAAACGAACTAGTTTCGCCATCCATTCAAAACGTTATTCAGGATATCGACGGGGCGAATGAAATATCTATCTGCTTTACGAGAGATGCGTGGCAGGTAACTTCAAGGCCAGAGATAGTTGAAAAGTATATTGGTAAGCGAGCATATACATTCTCTGAGCTGAATACTGAAGTGTGGGAGGCCTTGTTGGCCGAAAGTCTTGAGTGTTTAGATAAGACTTCAAAATATCGTGGTCGGGCTATTCAATCAGTTACATTGGTCGACAAAAATGGCAAGGAAACAGAGAGGGAGATGGGGGTATCACCACATTTAACGATTTGGCTAGAAATTAATCCGGAGTCTCCTTTAGCGAACTTAAATGAAGGCTTTGAAAGGCTAAGAAGTGTCTATGAATGGGTCAGTTCTAAAAGTTGTTCAGATGGTTAAGAAACGCTTTTTTGTAATATAATTGTCAACACTCGTAAATCTCACCAAACCTTAATCCAGATTAAAGTTTTGCCGCAGTTTCGGCGGTAAGGTTCGCGTCGCTCATCGCACTGAACAGAAATTCAGAGAAGGAACAGCCATGCTTTGTGTATCGCTGTTCCTTTTTCGTTCCTGCTCGGTAGTGATGTATAGAACTAAAAAGACAGATTTTAAGAGGACTGGACTTGAGCATTTTGTTTTCAGAAGCCCGCATTGGCAACATGACACTAAAGAACCGCTTTGTACGAAGTGCAACGTGGGAAAATATGGCGACAGAAGACGGTCATATGACCGAGAAGTTGTACGACATTTATGAAGAACTTGCCAAAGGTGAAGTGGGTCTGATCGTTACTGGTTATGCGAACATCGTAGAAGAAGAGAAACCGAACGCGGGCATGATGGGGATCTACAACGACTCTTTCATCGATGAATACAAAAAGCTGACTGACCTTGTTCACGAACATGACGCTAAGATCGTCATGCAGATCGCTTACGGCGGTACAAAAACAACATTCAACGTTGGCGAGCGTGTGATTTTTGCCCCAAGTGAAGTGCCAGAACGCAGCACCAAAACGGAAGGCAAAGCGATGACTCAAGATGAGATTGACTACATCGTTAAAGCATTTGCGCTAGCGAGCAAGCGTGCACAAGATTCTGGCTTTGATGGTGTAGAAATCCACGCGGCGCACACGTACCTAATCAACCAGTTCTTAAGCCCATACTACAACCGTCGTGAAGACCAATATGGCGGCAGTCTTGAGAACCGCATGCGTTTCCTTATGGAGATCTATGCCGAAACACGTAAGCTAGTTGGTGATGATTTCCCAATTCTAGTGAAGCTGACAGCAACGGAATTCTTCGATGGCGGTTTGACGTTCGATGAAACGCGCATTGTTTGTAAGAAGCTAGAAGAAGTGGGCGTGGATGCGATTATCGTATCGGGTAACATTCATGGCAATGCAAGCACCATGGTAGGTGAATCGTTCGACGGTTACATGCTACAAGAAGAAGGCTACTTCCACGAGTACGGACAAGTGATCAGCCAAGATGTAAACGTTCCGGTAATAACCGTAGGTGGCTTAAACGACTTCTGCGCGATTGAAGACTTGGCTGAAAACACCAAGATTCAATTCTTCGCGCTTTCTCGTCCGTTATTGGCAGAGCCACAATTGATCAAGCGCTGGAAAGACGGTAACCGCGCCGAAGTGGACTGCGAACGTTGCTCTAAGTGTCGCACCAAGCGTGGCAACTTCTGCGTGGTTTACAAGCGCAGAAAGTAACGTGTTCTGACGTATAAAGTTTAAAAAGCCCCTGATGCTTAACGTGTCAGGGGCTAATTATATGGTC
>NZ_JAHGAI010000025.1:0-76066 GCF_030248515.1 Vibrio sp. D401a
GCTGTTGCTGCTGTTGCTTCAGTTTCTCCTCTACAACCGACAGGTTCTTTTTCGCAGCTTCAAAGTCAGGCTTTTCTTGAATTACGTTTTTATAGAGCTCCGCCGCATCCTCAAGTTGTCCATTTTGAGCAAGTGCATTGGCTAAGTTGTAACGGCCATCAAGGCTTGGATTATTGGAGAATGCTTCAATCGCGCTTTCGTAATCCCCAGCTTGGTAGCTTGCTGCGCCTTTCCAATTAGGATCAGTAAAGGTATTTTGGGCCTTTTCGTACTCACCTTGTTGATAAAGCTGTTGACCTTGTTGGTTCTGATTCAAGAACGCATTCGCTTCTGCTTTTGGTGCCCAACTCATCGGTAGCACGGTCGCAACCAATACCCAAATCATGCCTCGACGGAAGAGTAGGGCAGCAGGAATCAACAACAGAGGTAGCAACCAGAACCCACCGTTCAAGCGAGAGTCGGTTTTCACGTCTTCACTTTGCTTGGCGGCAAGGTTGTTACTCGCGTTATTAGTAAACGCGGCAATGTTCTCAACATCACGGTTATTGTGTTGAATTGGCACAAATAATCCGCCGGTCTCTTTGGCTAACTTCTGTAAGTTTTTCAGGTTAGTCTTCGCTACCACTGTGTTGCCTTGTCGGCTCTTCATCAAAGAACCATCCGGAAGGGCTATTGGTGCGCCAGTTGATGTGCCGATAGCGAGTACTGACACACGAATGTCTTTACCGTTTAATACCGCTAATGAGCGAGACAGTTCGGAGTCATCCAAATCATCTGCCAGCACGACGATGTCACCTTGATTGACACCCGCTTGAGTAAACTGGCCAAGCGCGGTTTCAATCGCTGATGGTAAGTTGGAGCCTTGATAAGGCATTAACTCAGGGGACAAGTTTTCGATGATGCCAGCGAGTGTGCTGGAATCTGTCGTCAGTGGACTTAACGTATAAGCATCGCCCGCGTACGCGACCAAACCTGTTGAGCCTTCTTTCCATTTCGGCAATAAATCCAATGCTTTATAGCGGGTTTGTGACAGGCGATTTGGCTTCACATCCGTTGCGTACATAGAGCGCGACATATCCAGAACTAACACTCGGTTTTGGCTTAGTTCAAAGCTCGGGCGAGTGTTGGATTGCCAACTTGGACCTGCTAGAGCAATACAAGCGATAGCCCATGCTAATCCCCAAATGGCGAAGTAATGCTTGGTATTCACTGAATGACCGAGCATTTTGGCTAAATGGGGCGCAATCAACGATGACTTTTTGGTTCTGTATTGGCTGTTAATCGCAAAGACGACGGGAATGACGAGCAAACCCAACAACCAATAAGGATTTAGGAAAGTAAACTCAGCCATGTTTTCTCCTTAGAACAAACAGGAACACGGAAAGCACAAGTGCAGCACCTAGTGGGTAAGGGAACCATTCCGACTGAGGACGCCAAGTTTGCGTATCGCTAGAAACTGGCTCTAGTTGATTAATGGTGTCGTAGATCGTTTCAAGTTCTTTAGCATCACGTGCTCGGAAGTATTTACCACCTGTCATCTCTGCAATCTTGGTCAGCGTTTGCTCATCAAGATCTGAGGCGGTATTGACTTTGCGAGTCATGAAGAAGTCTTTCACCATCATTTCACCAGCGCCCACACCTACGGTGTAGATGGTTGCGTTGTATTTTTTAGCGATATCAGCGGCTTCAAGCGGATCAAGGACACCAGCTGTATTGCTACCATCGCTGAGCAAGATCATCACACGTTGTGGTGCGTCACTGTCTACAAAGGTTTTGGTGCCTAAGCCGATACCATCACCAATTGCGGTGCGCTGGCCAACCAAGCCAATGACGGTTTGATTGATCTGTTGCATCACGGTTTTACGGTCAGCGGTAAGTGGCGTTTGTAGATAAGCATGATCACCAAATAGAACCACTCCTAAGCGGTCACCTTGGCGTTTTTCTACGAAATCTGATAAGACTCTTTTGACGGCGGTTAGACGGTCTATGTATTCACCGTTGTCGTTCATGTCTTCTTTTTGCATAGAGCCAGATAAGTCGACCACTAACATCATGTCACGGTATTTCGGTTGAAACTCAACCGGATCGCCGTACCAAACCGGGCGAGCACAAGCGACAACCAACAGAGCCCATACGCCAATAGACAGGAATCTTTGTACGACCTGTTTTGGTTTGTTGCTGTGTTTGTTGTCTGGCAGGTACGCCAGCTTAATTTCAGCTTGCTGAGTCTCTTCAGGGAAGAACTTATAAATCAGCCAAGGTAGGGGCAGTAACAATAATGCCCACCACCAGACAAACTCAATGTTCAACCACTGAGAGAGGCTCGAAACGAGAGTTGCCTCAGTCACGAGTTTTTGCCTTTTTCTTTGGTGGCAATGCGGTTTCAATCCAGAAAGCGCAATCATCAATTAAGGCTTGATGCTGCTCTTGACCAGACTTTTGATACAGCGCCGCTTGCCACTGTTGTTGTTTGTCGACAAATCGAGTTTCTTTGGTGTAGCTATCAAGAAACTCGTACCAAGCAGAGCCTGTTAATGGCGCGATTTCTTCACGAGGGAAGTAACTCAAAGCCGCTTGACGAAGAACCTCTAATGCGGAAGATGGTGTGTGTGGTGTGATCGGATTGGTCAACAATTTCAATGCGGTCTTCTTAGCAACAAGACGCTTTGTACGCCATCTTAAGTACAGTACGACGATTAAGATGGAGAGAACTACACCGCCCAGAACTGCCCACCATCCCCAAGCAAGTGGGAACCAATCAGGTGCATTCGGTAGGATTAAAGGTTCAAGGTTTAGGCTTTGATTATTCGTTGTCATTATTATTACTACTGCTTGAATGATTTGTATGTTGTTGCTTTGATTAGCTTAACTGCTGAACCAGCGGTAACCCGCTCGACAGACTGTTAAATGGAATTGCCATTGAATGACACTGCTGTTTAATGGCTTGTTGATGCTTAACGAAGTGAGACTCCAACTCCTGGCGCTGTCCTTTCGAACCGAAATTAAACCACTGACTTCGATGACCATCGGATGCTTTCGCCTGGCCTCGGAAGTCGGTTTCGCCTCGCTCAAGAGGATCATAAAACTGCACTGCACGAACGCTGTTGTGTTGCTTTAATCGACGCAATTGAACCAGCTCTTTCTCTTCCACTTGAGCAAAGTCGCTCAGCAGAATGAGTTCACTGCCTTTCGGCGTTAGGTTATGTAGCGTTTCAATTGCGGTCATGTAAGGCAGTGTGCGTGTGCTGTCAGCTTGTTGATTCGTAAGCAATTGATTGTGAGTATTCACTATCGCGTCAAGAATCCTCAGCCCTTGCTTTTGTAAAGAAGAAGGTCGGAACTCAATACACTGGGAACCATCATCTATCACCGCGCCGATGCGGTCTTTCTTGGCTAATGTCAGCCAAATCAAGACGCTAGCGAAATGCGCCAGTTGAACCGACTTCAATACATATTGCGATCCAAAGTGCATGCTTGGGCTCAAGTCGATGTATAAGATCACCGCTTGCTCTTTGTCTTCAGCAAACAACTTGGTGTGCGCTTTTCCCGTTCGAGCCGTGACTCGCCAATCGATGCTGCGAATATCATCACCCGCTTGGTATTGGCGCACTTCCATGAAGTCCATACCGCGCCCTTTTTGACGACTGGTATGGTTACCGCTCATTTGAGACCAAATACTCTGGGCTGGTGGCAACCAACGAACCGATTGAGTGCGATATTGAAGCAGCTCTTCAAGGGTTAATGTCACCCCATTCGCATGAGGTGGCAATGCATATGATGCAGACATGTCACCTACCTACGTTATGCGCTACCTACAAGATTAAGAAGCTTGTCGATAACCTGATTTGCTGTAATGCCTTCTGCCTGAGCGTGGTAGCTAAGCAGCAGACGGTGACGTAGCACAGGGTAAGCCATGGCTTGAACGTCTTCTGGTGAAACGAAGTCACGACCTGCCAGCCACGCATGAGCACGAGCACAACGGTCAAGGGCGATCGTCGCACGCGGGCTCACACCCATAGATAGCCATTTAGCAAGCTCTGAGTCGTAATCGCTTGGCTGTCGAGTCGCCATCACAAGACGAACGATGTATTGCTCAATCGCATCTGCCATGTGGATGTTGAGTACTTCTTTGCGTGCGGTGAAGATGTCTTCTTGGCTCAAGCTTGGACGTTCAATCGTCGCTTCGCCTTTTGCCTCACCACGGTTGATGCGCAAGATAGCCAACTCATGTTCCGCATCTGGATAATCCACATCAAGGTGCAGCAAGAAACGGTCAAGCTGCGCTTCTGGGAGCGGGTAAGTACCTTCTTGCTCGATTGGGTTTTGAGTTGCCATCACCAAGAACAGCTCTGGGAGTGCGTATGTGTTTCGTCCCGCTGTCACTTGCTTCTCAGCCATTGCTTCAAGCATCGCGGCTTGCACTTTAGCTGGCGCACGGTTGATCTCATCAGCAAGGATCAGTGAGTTGAAAATAGGACCAGACTGGAAGGTAAATTCGCCCGTTTCTGGACGGAAGATATCGGTACCCGTCAAATCGGCTGGCAGTAGGTCTGGTGTGAACTGAATACGGTGGAAATCACCTTCTACACAATCCGATAGAGATTTCACCGCACGGGTCTTAGCCAATCCTGGAGGACCTTCAACCAAGATATGCCCATCGGCAAGTAGAGCAATGAGAAGCTGTTTAATGAGATCATGCTGACCAATGATCTGAGACTCTAAGTAGCTTTGAAGAGTTTCGAAGTTTGTTTTGTGCATTTTTTGGACTCTCTGGTATCCATATGATTCTTGTTGTGTGTATTTGTCCTTGGATTGTCGAGAAAAGTTCCGGCCTGGACACGCAATTTATCTTTCCAATATTGGGATGCATATAATAATTGCAACCGCTTGGTAGTTGTGTCTTTTGTCACTAAATATTGAGTTGCACAGCAATTTCAAAAAAATGTGAGAAAAACCTCTAGTTCTCTGCTGTGATGTCGATATAACCTGCGTGAATATTTGCTTGTAAAGGCAGTCCCCCATAGCTGATTTTATAAAATATCAGCACATAATGAGTGATTCTATTGAAGGTCCATAAATGCTTAAATTTAGTTCATTGAGTATTAAACAAAAGGTTGTACTTGGTATTACATTTGCTGTACTTGCCTCTACAATTATTGTTGGTGTGATGGCACAACGTCATGCCAAAGAAGTTTTAAGTCATCGACTTATTGATATTGAATTGCCAGCAATGTTGCAACAAATTAACACGGAAATAGACCGTGAAGTTGTTCAGATGCAACAGGCAGCCAAGCAATTGGCTACGAATGAGTTTGTAGTTGAAGCGGTTTCGACTACTGATCGCAACTCACAAGTTGAATCGAAATTAGTTCAGCAGTTAAACAATGTGAAATCTCAATATAAGCTGAATGATGCATCGGTTGCGAACCGTGATACAGCATACTACTGGAACCAAAATGGTTTCTTACGTCAACTAAACCGTTCACAAGACGGGTGGTTCTTTGGTTTTACTTCATCTGGCCAAGAAACGTCGGTAAGTGTATTCCAAGAGGCAAATGGCGAAGTAAAAATGTTCGCGAACTATCAGGATCTTTCCGGTACTTCGATGTCAGGTTTATCTAAGTCAATGGATGATATGGTGTCACTGCTGAATGGTTTCAAAATTGAAGATACTGGCTATGTGTTCCTTACAAACAGTAAAGGCGATATCCAAATTCATCGTCAGCAAGGTAAAAACAAGTCTTCTATTAATCAACTATTCGGTAGTCAGGCGTCTCAACTGCTAAACAAAGGTAATTTCAATCTTGTAACGACCGAATTTGAAGGTCAAGAGATGTTTGTGTCTAGCTTGTATGTACCTTCAATGGACTGGTTTGTTGTTGGTGTTGTACCGGTTAATGAAGTGTTCGCTGATCTAAATGCAACTGGTCAAAAAATGATGTTGACGACGGCAATTGTGGCGCTAATCTTTATTGCTATGGGTGTGTTGCTAGCGAATAGCATTACGAATCCAATTAAATTGATTGCAGACCGATTTACCGATCTGGGACAAGGCGAAGGTGATTTGGCCCAACGTATCGAGATCAAAGGCAATGATGAGATAGCCCAGTTGTCAAAAGGCTTTAATGGCTTTATTGAGAAAATCCATGCAACGATGAAAGAAGTGTCTTTGACAAGCAACTCACTGAGTGAAGCGGCTGAAGGCGTCTCTCATAAAGCGACGACGACTCATGATAATAGCCAAGAACAGCGAGATCAAACGATCCAAGTTGTAACTGCTATTAACCAGATGGGTGCGACGATCAGTGAGATTGCATCCAATGCTGCGACGGCCGCGGACACAGCTAATCAAGCATCTGACAATACCCAAACTGGTAGACAAGTAGTTACTCAGGCAAAAGAAGTAATCAGCCGCCTAGCTGGTGACGTAGAGACTACAAGCATGGTTGTGGCTCAACTTGCAACGACCACAAAGGATATTGGTTCTATCCTTGATGTAATTCGTGATATCTCTGAGCAAACTAACTTACTTGCACTTAACGCAGCGATTGAAGCGGCGCGAGCTGGTGAGCAAGGTCGTGGTTTTGCAGTAGTAGCTGATGAGGTTCGAAACCTAGCTTCACGTACAGCTGACTCGACAGAAGAAATTCAGAAGATGATCAATCAACTTCAGAGCGACGCGCAAGATGCGGTAACCGCAATGGAAGCTGGTAAAGCAGTAACGTTTGAAGGTGTAGCATCGACAGATGAAGCTGTTGAAGTGCTGATGAACATTTCTGAGCGTATTGCAGATATTTCAGACCGAAACACGCAAGTAGCAACGGCAACCGAAGAACAATCAACAGTTGTTCATACGATCAATCAAAATATCGAAGAGATAAACGCAATTAATGAAGCGACGACAACAACCGCTGAAGAGCTTGCTAATGCTAGTCAGGAATTGCGTGACCTATCTTCTCGTCTGGACAAGATGGTAGGTAGCTTCAAGCTCTAGAGTTGGGTAGAATGTAGCAAGTGCTTTTGATTTTAACTACATTTGGTAAGTATCGATGAACGACTTTGAAAAAGAGCTGGAGATGATTTCTCAAGAAGCAGCTCAAGAGCCTGAAGTTAAACTTCCTTCTTTAGATGAGCAGAAACAAATTGCTGCTGAACTGAAAAAGCTAGAGGCTGAGGGTAAGTTGACACCGGAAGTATTAGAGCAATACTTTGGTAAGTTCAATCAGAAAAACTCAGTGCCAGTGCATTAATAAAGAGGGAGTTTTATACTCCCTTTTTTTATCTTTTTATTTAATTTATACTCAGTGTTAACTCCTCCCTTTTTTTTCGCTTTAAGCCCAACCTTTTTCATACTTGACAATAACCTCGACCTACCTAAATCTATTGCGTATTTCAAACCAAACTATTAAAGGACTTGAATAGCAATGGTGAGCGGATCTAAAAGTAATGTTATTTTGGTAACGGAAGACAGCTTACAGTCATCTTTACTTAAAGAAATTCTAGAAAATAAATTAAGAATCAACGTATTTTTACTCTCTCCAGATAAGCTCATTGCATTTAAAGCGATGTCAGGGAATATATCTACGATCATTCTTGATTCCAGTGTAGTCAGTGAAGATATGTACTCACATTATATGGAACTGAAAAAGGCAGAATTTAGTAATGCTGAAGAAATTCTGATTAATTGTGACAAGAATATACCTACGGAAGAGTTGTTCGCGTGGTCGAGCTTGAGCGGTATTTTTTACAACTCTGATGATATCCATACTTTACAGATTGGCATAGGCAAGATTCTGCAAGGTGAGATGTGGTTTAGTAGGAAGCTCGCTCAGCAGTACATAACCCATCTTCGTAGGCATTTTAAACCAGTCAGCCGAAATACGAAGACGGTGCTTACTAAGCGAGAAAGACAGATAATAACCTTCTTATCCATGGGAGCATCAAACCAACAAATTGCTGAAAATTTATTCGTGAGTGAAAATACAGTAAAAACACATTTGCACAATATCTTTAAGAAAATAGAAGTCAAAAATAGAGTGCAAGCACTAATTTGGGCGAAAGATAATATATCAAACGTTCAAGAAGTATCTTACTAACCTATTTATTAATTATTTTTGCGACTCACATCTACTCAATAGTACAAAAGTTTGCCATGTGTTTCTCATTTGAGAAACACTTTTTTTTATTTTGAATTTTTTACTTGCAACCATTTTATTCTCTCCCTATTCAAATTAACCTGTATGAACTAGCACTAAGATACTAATTATACCAATTGAGTGCACTAGGCAGGATTTAAATTTAAATGGTAGAGAAGAGACATGGAAAGTATTCAAGTTAATCCAGAAGTACTATTAATTACTCAGCAAAGCTTACAAAGTGAAAACTTTAGGGATATGCTTGCATCAAGAGTAGATACGAAAATAACGACGATTAACTTAGACAATCCATATCAAAATCTGTGTAGCGAAAAGTATTATTTACTAGTTGATTTTTCTTCCGATATGTCCGAAGAAATGATGAGTCATTTAAAATCAGACGATCGTGTTATAGGTACGATTTTACTAAACCTAACTAAGGATCTGGCGATTGAAGAGTTGGCAGACTGGCCCCTATTAAAGGGCATCTTTAAGCCAACGGACTCCATTGATACCCTTTGTAAAGCTTTGAAAGGTATACTTGACGGTGATAATTGGTTATCACGAAGAATGCTGGATCAGCTAGTTTCATATCATGAAGCTAAGAAATACCGCATTGAAGAACCGGAACTTGAGATTGATTTGACAAGGCGTGAGGTGCAGGTTCTCCAAATGTTGAAAGAAGGCGGTTCCAATATGGAAATTGCGGATTCACTTTTTATTAGTGAACATACAATTAAGTCCCACCTTTACAATATCTTCAGAAAAATAGAAGTAAAAAACCGAAATCAAGCTACAAGATGGGCAAAGAAAAATCTGAAAGCTTGACTATAGATTCATGATTACAAATGACTTTATATATAAAAGTACCAATAGATGGTTATTTCTATTGAGTCGCAACTCTTAAAGTTTCATTCCATATTCAAACTTCTTTCCTTTGGCCATTTACTAAGATCAGCGGGTCTGGATCTCAAGTCGTAAGGTGCTGACATTCTAATAACATAAAGGAAAGTAGAGGAACTCTGTATGAGCGACCCAAATAAATACGAAGATAAAGAACAAGGGACCAACAGTAATGACGTAATTAAGTCCTACGACAATTCCAGTTCTGTGATCGTAGGTCTGGATGGTAGTGACAAAATCTATGCTGGAGCCAAAGATGACCTTGTAATTGGGGGAGATGGCAACGATTTGATTGTTGGCGGCAAAGGAAATGACGTCTTGAAAGGAGGTCATGGAAACGACACGATGCGAGGGGGAACTGGAGATGATGTGCTACTGGCTTCTCATGGTGATAACCGCATGCATGGTGGTGCCGACAACGACCGTTTGATCATAGGCTCAGGAAAAAACGTCGTCAGTGGTGGTAGCGGAGAAGACAAATTTGTGTTCACAGACAAGTTTGGCGGACATGGCAATTCAACGGTTTTAGACTTCAACGCTGATGAAGATATTTTGATGTTTAGTAGTGAATCCGTCCAGTCACTTTCAGACCTTGAGATAAGTTACGATGCACGTGGTAATGCTATGTTTAGTAACGGTGAAGATTTTACTGTTAAGGTCAAGGGTCTAACTCAAGAAGAAGTTGAAGCTCACGGTAGCGATTTATTTGTTTTCTAATTCATCTAAGTAGCGCCAGTTCATCTGGCGCTATATGATTTTAATGGTCTCTTCTGTGCCAAGTTCAATCTTTAAAGTAGTAAAAAATAAGTTAGTTGTGCTTATTTGGAGTTTGATGTTTTTTAGCTTCTTTATCAACTTATTGGTGTTATCCATACCTTTGTACATGCTTCAAGTATACAACAGAGTCATATCTTCATATTCAACGGATACCCTAGTCCTTCTCACGATTATTGTCATATCTGCAATGTTCACGATGGCTTTACTTGATATTGCGAGGGCAAAAGTGAGTCAGTCTTTCGGGAATTGGATGGAAGCGAAAATCTCAGTATTTATGTTGCGTCGAAGCATTCAGTTTCAGGCTTATACTGGGAAAGGTTATACCTCTCAGGTTTTAAAAGACATCCAGACGATAAAAGCCTTTCTGAGCAGTCAAGCTCCGTATCCTTTGTTAGATGCAATGTGGACCCCTATTTTTATTGCATTTGTTTATCTGCTACATCCAATGCTTGGTCATATATCGCTAGCGGGTTCACTTATTCTATTTGGTTTAGGGCTGCTTAATGAAGTGGTTACTAGGACATCCTTGCGAGAAGCAGAGGTACAGTCTGTCTCACATATTTCTCAAGCGGAAATAGCGACGCAGAATGCAAATTCGATACTTGCTATGGGAATGATGAATGCCTTTTTAGAGAAGTGGTTTCAAGGTGTTAGTAGTACAAAGAAGTCCGAAGAATCTTCATTAGATAAATCTATTTATTTGACAAACTTTTCAAAGTTCATAAGAGGGTCATTGCAGATAGCGTTGTTGGCTGGGGGAGCGTGGCTTGTCATATCACACGAAATAACGGCTGGTGCAATGATAGCCAGTTCAATATTGATGAGTAGAGCACTGTCCCCAATGGAACAAGCTATTACTACATGGCGAAATGCAGTATCAACGCATAACGCTTTCTCTCGGCTAAAGGAAATAGACTTAAGAGCGACTATGGCGGAAACCGATATGCCTCTCCCACCTCCAAAGGGAAACTTTGAACTCAAAAACTTAGCGTACCATCTTCCAGAAAACGCAGGTCTACTCTTTTCTCAAATAACGTTATCAATACCTCAAGGTACTTCCGTAGGAGTTATCGGACCCTCAGGAACAGGGAAATCAACACTTGCGCGTCTACTTCTTGGCATCATACCGCCCACAGCAGGAAAAGTGACCTTGGATGGAATGGAAGTCTCTGCTTGGCCTTCAGAAGATTTAGGGGAGCATATCGGTTACTTAGCTCAAGAAGTAGAGCTTTTTCCGGGAAGCATCCGTCAGAATATTTCTCGATTTAAGGAAGAAGATCCATCAAAAGTTATAGAGGCCGCTAAGTTAGCCGGATGCCACGAGCTAATTTTGAAAAAAAATGGTGGGTACGATTTTTCTATTGGCGTCAATGGTAGAGGTCTTTCTGGAGGTGAGCGTCAGCGAATTGCTCTCGCTAGGGCCGTTTATGGGCAACCTTCAGTCGTTATTTTTGATGAAGCGAACGCTAACCTTGATGGTGAGGGAGAGTCTGCGTATCAACGGTTGATAGCTCACTTAAAGGCTAAAGAGACGACTGTGATCATCATTGCTCATAACGCTAGTACTTTGAGGCAGATGGACCGTTTGCTTTATCTTTCTGATGGCAAAGCTCAACTCTACGGCCCTAGAGAGGAAGTTTTGAAGCGATTGATGGGAAATGACAATATCGAAATACCGAGAGTGAGAGATGAAAGAGCAACTGCCCATCGCTGAACAAACGAAGCGTGACAGAATATTCAGGTACACACCTCCTAGCCATTTGCATTGGAAGAAACCAATATTATTTGGCCTCACTTCATTAAGTGCATTTTTGATGGGATTTGTTTATTGGGGCGCAACGGCTCAACTGGAAAGTGCGGCTATTGCTTATGGTGATTTGTCGGTAATAAGCAAGCGTCAAAAGGTACAACATTTAGAAGGGGGGATTGTCGCATCAATACATGTGCATGAAGGTGATCGTGTCGAAGAAGGGCAACTACTTATTAAGCTTTCAGGACAACATGCGAGCGCTAAATGGGATTCTATGAATGGTTTATTCATACATACCGTAGCAAAAGAGAATCGGTTGTCATCCGAGTTAGACAACTTAGGTGAAATTTCATGGTCACCGGATTTAGAGAACCTCTCTAGTGAAGAGATACTTAGAGAAGCCAAGTTAGTCCAAAGTAAAATTTTTGAGGCAAGGAAACGTTTTTTTGACAGCAAACTAAATATCATCGCTCAAAGTATGTCTGGAGCTAATTTAGAGCTAGACAACTTGACCAACACCAAAAAGATTGAGAGAGAACGCTTACAGCTAATTGAAGAAGAAATACGTAGCAATCAGTCGCTGGTGCAAAGAGGGTATGCAGGAAAGTCAGCTCTTCTCCAACTTAAGCGTATGGCTACAGAAGTAAAAAGTACGCTTAGCCAACTCGATCGACAATCATTAACGGTGCAAAAGCGATTAGATGAGAATCAAGCGAGAATCGAAGAACTGCGCTTGGAGCGTCTCAATGAAATTGTTGCAGAACTAAGAGAAACCCAAAAAGATATTGTTACTGTGCGCGAAGAACTGCGTCTAGCAAAGGATACGTTAGATCGAACAAATATAGCGGCACCAATATCGGGTAGAGTTGTAAACATGCAGGTGTTTACCGAAAAAGGCGTTATAAACTCAGGTGATACGTTGCTCGAACTTGTACCTCTCGATGATGAATTGTTGGTTGAAGCTCAAGTTAACCCTGAAGATATTGACTTAGTAAGTACAGGACAATCTGCACATGTTCGTCTAACCGCACTTAATGCCAGAACATTGGCTCCTTTAAATGGGACCGTTCTTACCGTTTCAGCAGATAAGCTGACCAATCAACAGGAGCAAGATTACTATTTAGCTAGAATTGCTTTGAACCAAGAGGACGTGGAAAGCTACAAGCTAACATCTGGGATGAATGCGGAGGTACTCATTTTATCTGAACCAAGGACACCGTTAAGCTATCTTCTAAAACCATTAACAGAGAGTATGAATCGTGCGTTCCGAGAAGACTGATGGATAGGTCCTATTTGAAATCTCGTCATAGCGCTCACCCAAATAAATAATCCATTACGTCAGTCACATTTTGTGGTGTTGTGATGTGTTTTGATGCGTTTTTATTTTTTGTGAGGTGGTGTAAAGATGAGAACCGAGAAAGAAAAAATGCTGGCAGGTGAGCCATACGATGCTTGGGATAAAGAGCTATATCAAGCGCGAATTGAATGCCGAAAAGTGCTACAAAAGCTAAATAATAGCATTCCTGATACAGACGAGTGGCGCGGTGCAATTGATGAATTGATCCCCGATTCAGAAGGTGCGTACCTAGAGCCACCATTTCGATGCGATTACGGCTCAAACATTAAGCTGGGTAAAAACTTCTATGCAAATTTCAACTGCGTTGTATTAGACGTAGCGGAAGTGCATATAGGCGATAACGTTTTGTTCGCTCCGAATGTGCAAATCTATACGGCAGGTCACCCACTCGATGTTAAAGGACGAGTCGAAGAAGGCGTAGAATTCGGAACTCCGATTACAATTGGAGACAACGTATGGTTAGGGGGAAGCGTGATTGTTTGCCCGGGCGTGACTATAGGTGAAAACTCGGTGATTGGTGCAGGCAGTGTGGTTTCGAAAGATGTTCCACCTAACGTAGTAGCAGCGGGTAATCCCTGCAAAGTGATTCGCCCAATAGACTAGATAATCGAAAGCCGACATATCGTCGGCTTTTTCTTATATATAGTTAGAAAAGCAATGACCAAGCTGTGCTTTTGCTATCCATTGTCATTACCAAACCTTAAAATAATTTCTGCAAAAAATAGATTCAGAGGGTTATGTATGTACCAAAATAAAGTTGTGGTCATAACTGGGGGTAGTCAGGGGATTGGTCAATACCTGACCCAAGCTTACCTTGATTTGCAAGCTAAAGTTATTGTGTTCGATATTGCACCAAACAAAAATCCAGAAGCTGAGTTTTATCAAGTAGATTTGGGGCAAACCAATCAAATAGAACAAGCTTTTGACAAAATACAAACCCAGTACAGTAAGGTAGATATTCTGATAAACAATGGTGCGGTTGCTAATTTCAATAAGCCTCTTCAAGAACTTACTTTTGAAGAGTTTTCTCGTGTTATTGATGTAAACCTCAAAGGCTCTTTTGCTTGTTCTCGCCGATTTATAGGATTGAACAATCATCAGCCTTATGGACGCATCATAAATATTGCGTCTACTCGTTGGAATCAGAACGAATCTGGATGGGATGCTTATGGAGCCTCAAAAGGTGGTGTGGTATCAATGACCCAGTCTATGGCCATTTCCTTGTCAGATACGCCTATTACAGTTAATGCCATCAGCCCAGGATGGATTCAAGTTGAAGGATATGAAACGCTGAACCGTCTAGATCACGAGCAACATCCTTCAGGCCGAGTTGGGAAAGCGCAAGATATCGTTAATGCATGCTTATTTCTAACTCATCCCGAAAACGATTTTATTAACGGTCATAACTTAGTTATTGACGGAGGGATGAGTAAGAAAATGATCTATCAAGATAGTTTAATAGGCTAGAGCCTCTCGAGCGTTTTTACTTGACGACTTAAAGTACTTTTCTTCAATCTGAATTTTAACCAAAATTCTTTGATTAAACAGACTCTAAATCAAATGAATGGGCAGCAAAACTAATAGCGTTACGTCCCTTTTCTTTTGCCCGATATAGTTGTTTATCAGTAATGGTAAACAACTCTTCAAAGCAGCAACTATCAAGGCTATGAAAATTCACCGCCCCCACAGATAAGGTCAATATTTCTGAACATTTGGAAAGAGGGTTACTTAGGTTTAGATCTTCTATTTGCTCTTGGAGTAAAGAGAGCTTTGACATCAGCCGAGCCCCATTGAGATTTTCACATATGATTAGAAACTCATCTCCACCATAACGAAAAATATGAGTTCCAAACTGATCAAATACGTTTTTTAAAACATAGGAAACCAACTTTAGTGCCTGATCGCCTTTATGGTGACCATGAAAATCGTTGTAGCCTTTGTAGTAGTCAATATCAATGATCACCAAAGCTAATGAATTGCCGCTAATTTGAGCATTTGAAATCAATGAGGGGGTTAGAGAGTCAAGCTGATAGCGATTATATAAACCTGTAAGTGGGTCGGTGCGAGACAATGTTTCTAGTAGTATGTTGGCTTGCTGTAGATTTTGTCGTTGTTCAAAGTTTTCCAATGAAATAGCGATAAAATTCGCAAGCTGCTCAAAAAGATGAACATGATGTTGTTGGTATTGATCAGGCCGATGATGCTGGACCGACAAGACTCCTAATATTCGTTTACCCAGTTTTATTGGAGTCAAAATGATTGATCGGGCTGTTTTATTGTTGTCGAATACCACGAGATCGTGGTCTTCTCTAACTTCAAGAGGTACGTAACTACTGATCGATTCGTCGTTAACATTGTTAATATGTACAGTCTGCGCGGTACGAACGACATAACTACCAATATTTTTATCTTGATCGCAGTTGATGACCAGTCTCTCAACTGGTCCATCGCTATCAAAGAAGTAGCGGTAATCAAGCTCGTGGGTGCTCTGATCGTATAGGGCGATGCCAAATTCGTCAGTAGGAAAGACGGAACCAACTTTTTCGTAGATAAAGGCTAAGCCATTCTCCAAGTTATCGGATGTAGCGATGCTTTGACCTATATCTGTCAGGGTTCCAATCTGTTCCCGGATTTTTTTCATCACAAGATGCTCTTGATCTTGAGTTAAGTGACTTATCTGCCCCCTTAACTGTTCGGCATCATTCTGTTTCTGTTCGTTTAACTGATTTTCGAGATGGGATAAGAACATCATCTGAAAGCCAGCAAGCGCTTTCCAGTCGTTGCCTTTTTCATATATTGTCATTTGGGCATGGCAATACTTTGAATAGAAGCCAAAGTTGCTTTTTAAGTCATCATCTTGAGCTAGCTGATCACATAGATCCTGAGCTTGAGCATATTTTAAATGCTGGACTAGAAATTCTAGATACGCAGTTAAGTTTTCTTGTTGATTATGTTTGTCTTTGACTAGGCGGAAAAGCTGGTGAGCGGCAACAAAATGTTGCTCAATGTCGTCAAAATTATATGAATCGCAATTAAGTTTCGTTTGAGCAAGGTAACTATGAGAGATCGCCTCGATTCTAGTATCATTGATTTCAACCGCAATATTTAGGGCTCGCTCTATAGACACCAAGGCATTTTCAATGTTCTGAAGTTTACCAAGTCCGAGGCCAATATTAAGCTGACATATGGCTTGATTTACAAGGTTGCAAACCTTTTCGGAAGCTTGTGAACCTAATTCTGCTAGCTCTACAGCCTGTTGGTATTTTTCTAGTGAAAGGTATAGGTCACTAACATTTGTATATAACAGTGAAAGAGCATTAGTGTCTAATAAGTGTGTATGAAGAAGCACCTCTTGATAAAGAGAATATGCCGCTTGGTATTGTTCTCGGTCTGCATAAATAGACGCTAACAATATGTGTGCTTGGAAGCGCAAAGCGTTTTTACGAGACGGGCTCGCATCAATAGATGTTTGATAGAACTCTATTGCTTGCTCTAGCTGATCGTTGCGATCGCAAGTAAAACCTCTAACAAAGCTATCAACTTGTTGGCAGCGTTGGTAATCATGTTGTGTACATATAGCGTCAACGCGATCCAAAATATATGCTAGCCCTGATAAGCCTGGATAGTTCTGAATTCGCGTCAGCAACGCCACGATTTGTAAGTAAGCCGGATGGTCCATCAAGTCCCCTTTTTATATTTATATGCTTGATTTGCGATGGACGCAGTGAAGTTATGTAATCATTTTAATATGTCGTTCTGTAAAGGGCGAGCTAGATTCAATAAATATTGAACACTATTATGTAATCTATTTGTAATTTGTGATCTCACCTAGAAAATGCTAATAACAGCGGTGATGGATCGTGATGAGTTTATAAATTATCATCAGTAAGTAGAAGAGAATAAGGAGTACGAATGAGGGTTATATTACTGTTTTTTACACACGCGAGTTGTGTAGCGCTAGGGTTTGCTTTAGGTATTTACGCGTTGCCGATTCTTACTCAACCTGAATCGCCAGAAATCCCATCTGTGTCATCGAAAAACCAAAAAGAACTGCAACAAGGAAAGTTCGATAAGAATAGAGAAGACAGCGATTTCTTCCATTGGGGGGAGGGAGTGATTACGGCGACTGAGTCTCAGATTTTTTTTGAAGGAGAGCTTGCTCCTGGGCCTGATTACAAACTCTATTTATCGCCCCAATACGTAGAGACTGAATCAGACTTTATTCAATGGAAATCACAGATGGTAAACCTTGGAGATATAAAAACGTTTGATCGTTTTGTGCTTCCTCTCAGTCAGCCTATCGATACAGAAAAATATAACTCTGTCATTGTGTGGTGTGAAAGCTTTGGTGAGTTTATTACTTCAGCTAAGTTAGTTCCAGTCAGCGAGTAAGTGGTTTTCTAGAGAATGTTTCATCCGAGTTGTCCCATTTAAACCCTTCAAACTAGGACAATTGGTTAAGAAATTGATAAGGTTACTTTCTTACAACAGGACCTCTAACCTAAGAGGTCAAATAATCTAGGCCATACAGGGAGCGAGGAATGGAGAAAGTACAGTTAGTCGTCGATTTTCTTCTCACTCACAAGATTTTATTTACTGCATTAATCCTGCTGTTCATCATTCTTCTGCGTCGTTTGATTCTGTCTCGAATCCGAGGTGACGATGCATTCATTACAGAAGAGCAACGCAGTTGGATGTCGAGAACCAAAAATGGCACCTTTGCCATCACGCTGATTATTTTGTTTATCTTATGGCAATCCGAAATCAGCGAGTTTGCTCTCAGCGTGACGGCCATCGCCGTGGCGATAGTTGTTGCTTCTAAAGAGATTATTTTGTGTTTTACAGGTTCAATTCAACGTGCTAGCTCGCGCTCGTTTCGGATTGGTGATTGGATTGAAGTGGGTAAGTTATGCGGAGAAGTGATTGAGCACAACATGATGGCGACGGTTATCCAAGAAATCGACCTGCATCATGGGCAATATCACTACACAGGTAAAACCGCAACACTGCCAAATAGCATGTTTTTCACTTACCCAGTGAAAAACCTTAACTTTATGAAGCGCTACGTCTACCACAACTTTTCAGTAGTGGTAAAAGACTTTGTTAACTTATACCCGATTTTACCGCTACTAACCGATAAAATTGATGAACATTGTAGCTACTTCGCTGACGTTGCGCACCGCTATAATGCGATGATAGAAAAGCATGCAGGTGTCGACTTGCCGGGATCAGAGCCACATGTTCATATCGCCAGCAATATTAATGGTGAGCAAATCGTACATATCATGATTTTCTGCCCTACAGATAAAGCAAACCATCTAGAGCACTTGATTCGTAAAGACTTTATGGAGCTATATGAGCAGCACTTCCCAGTCCCGCTCTCTGGCTAAATGTTGATACGGAATAACAGCAACCCCGCTATAAATACGGGGTTTCTTTTTATTTGTCGTTACGACAAATAATCTTAATGGATCAAGGCGCATATAATCGCTAAATTACGCACGAGATTCGCTTTACTTATTAAGTCAATAATTACTAATTGATATTTTGATCTTAATCTCACTTTGGCTTTAGGTGGGAGCGATGCTTGTCAGCTTAAGTAAATGCGCTTCAATTGGTCGAATCTTATTTTGACTTGTCATTTGGTCCTATCAGTAAAAGAACTCGTTAATGCTAAAAAGTACAAAGACGTGTACGCGATTAATTCAACGTATGTCGGTTATCTCTACCTCTTGGAGTTCCGAATTTAAGTCCTACTTAACGGATTTAGCTTCGATTGCGCTACTGCTTCTCCCTTTGATTTTGTCTAATGCATTGGCGATATTTCTAGGACATGCTTTCCGTCTTACCGGATGGGGAGAACTGTCTCAACTACTTTTCCATGTCTCCGATATTCTGATAAATCTATATCCCAGTGCTTTTTGTGTTGTTGCTGGCTACTACCTTTCGCATAAAACCAATGTCTCTAGTGCGGTATTCATCATCTATTCGCTGATCATGTTTTACTTGATTTCGCTAGAAAACGGCAGCTTATCAGCAACATATATGTTGCCTAACAACCCATTACTCGCTCTGCTGAGTGCAACGATTACTTATCTATACTGCATTGCTTTTAAGATACGTTTGCTGGAGCCGCAAGCGCTAGATTTTTCGTCTCGTTTGCTCAAGCACGTAGTACATTTCTTCCTATTTGTATTGATTGCGTTAGTTGTGTCCAACTTGACGGCAATCGTTATGTCAATGTTTGGTAGTGCTATTCGTGAGATTGGAGTCGATCCGCTGACGTTACAAGGCGGCCTGATTTATCAAACTGTTTTGGGGTTACTGGGTTCCATTGGCATTAATGGGCACAATCTATTGTTCGCCATTAAGCAGCAGATATTTGCAGCGACTGAAGCGAATATGATTGCTTGGAAAGGTGGAGAGGCGTCACTAAATGTGATTAGCCAAGGTTTCTACGACGCGTTTATGTCTATGGGTGGTTCGGGTAACAGCATTAGCCTACTTATATGTGTATTGATGTTTGCCAGAGAGCGCAATCATCTGATGCTCGCACTAGCTGCAACGCCTTTGGTTATATTTAATATCAACGAAGTGTTGCTATTTGGGTTACCTATTATTTTTAACCCGCTGCTGATCATCCCTTTTGTAACGGTTCCATTGGTGAGCTTTGTCATCACATATTCATGTATAGCCTCTGGCATTGTGCCTCCAGTTGAGAACATCGTAAACTGGATGACGCCTCCTCTGTTCAGCGGTTATATGGCGATGGGAAATCAACTTGAAGGGTCGATTCTGCAGGCGGTTGTCATTCTTGTTGGCGTTTTCATCTATCGGCCATTTTACTTGGCGTATGCAGGAAAGTATTCAGCTCAGTTTCGTGCAAATGCGACGTATACTGGTATTGAACGCTCGATTTTTAAAACGCTGCTAAACAATGTCAGGGATTCCAATAAGACAAGTATCAGTAAATCTACCGCTCAGAAGCGTTTAACAACCATTTTACGTGAAGGCGAACTGGTCATGTTTTACCAGAAACTGCAGTCTACAAAAGATGTGAACGTATTCTCTTATGAAGCGCTACTACGTTATATCGATAAAGATGGGAAGTTGTGTCCACCAACGTTTGTTAGTGATTTTCAAATGCTTAATTCTATGCCATTGCTCGACAAGTTAGTGATAGAGAGAGTACTGGCTGACATGCAGAAAATGTCATTATCAAAAGAACGTCGCATCGCGATTAATATCGCAGTGGCGACTATTGAACAAGAAGAGTTTGTACCACATCTACTCTCTCGCTTAACTCACTATGGAATCGAACCAGAATGGCTAGAAATTGAGATTACTGAAGAAGCGATTTTGAGTAATAAAGTATTCCTAATTAGAACGATGGAAGCGCTGCAGGCAAAAGGTATTAGGATTGCTATGGATGACTTTGGCACCGGTTACGCATCGTTTCCTCATTTGCTGAAGTATCCTTTCGACAAGATTAAACTTGATCGCTCATTATTGTTAGATGCAACTGACCAAAAAGGTCGAGATCTTTATGAGTTAGTTGCCAAGCTTGGACGCATTACTCATTGTGAGGTGGTGGCTGAGGGGGTAGAAACCCAGCAAGAGTACGATTTTGTCAAGGGCTGTGGAGTGGACAAGGTCCAAGGTTACTTTTTTGCTCGCCCTGCGCCGTTGAAAGATATTATTGCTGAACAATCTATTTAAAATAAAAGGAAGCGTATTGCTTCCTTTTTGAATTTTGTACTGTTATTTGAACTCAAACTTACCCTGCATGATTGCCCAGTGACCAGGGAAAGAACAGAAGAATGAGTAATCACCTCCCGGAGTCATCTTCTCTGTGCTGAATGTGATAGAAGTGCTTTCGCCACCACCAATCACTTTGGTAAACGCGTAAACACGGTCATCGTTAGGTTTTACGTAGCTGTTCTCAAGACCTGCAGACATACCTTCCGTACCTACTGCCTGAAGGTTTGCTGTATCAGCTATCACCACGTTATGACCCATTGATTGTGCTGGCATTTTACCAGTGTGGTTCAGCGTCAGTTTCACTTCTTTACACGTCGCTGGCACGCTCAGTGTTTTGGTTGAAAACTGCATCATATCGTTAGCATCGATGGACACTTCACACTCTGCGCTTGCTTGCGCGCCAAAGCTTAATCCAGCTAGTGCAAAGGTTGCTGCTACTAAACGTAAAGACATATAACACTCTCCATATTTTATTTTTGGGCTGACTTGGATTCAAACCGATCCAATGCATCTCATTATCATCGAATATTCCAATTGAAACCGTGCTTCAATCCGGATATTGACGTTTTGTTGCAAAGTTATACTTATCGTTTTTATGGTGTGATCATTCATGTACCGTATTTTCCTCTCTTGATTTCATAAATGTGAAGGGGATCTTTTGGGCCAAGAACTACCAATCTTTTCGGGTATGAGGTCAGCTTTTATTGACGCTTTTTTCAGTAACATGTAACTAAGTATTTCAAGTGTTTTTATCCTGTAACTTATTGATTTTTAAATGCATGAAAACAAAGTGAAGACAAATGCTTATATCGATTGTGACCAGAAAATAGATTTGTTTTATCCAGTGCACACTTTCTGAATTTTGAACTAGAGTCCCAGTTTTTTGTTTGCTTACCGATTACGTGCGAAATGTCGTCAAATTGACGCGAAAAGACGCTTTATTTTTGGCACTTTTACACCTGTAAGTTGAGTTACATTTAGTTACATCTGTCCGCTGCGGCGCGAAAAAAGTCCCCCTCTATAATGCCTTTCCTTTTTATTGTTGTTTGTATAAGTCCTTAATTATGAGAAAGAATACGCTAGCGATCATGCCAAGTGTTTTAGCACTGGCGATCGGTATGGGGTTGCCTGCTGCACACGCAGGAGTGATCACAGACGCAACTATCGTCGGCTCAGAAAGCCAGTGGTGGAACACTTACAAAGTGATCCTAACGAACGACGGTTCAAAGCCAGTTGAGCTTCGTGATGCGAAAGTGACGTTTGATTCAAACCTATCAATGTCGGCACCATCTTGGTCTGCGACTGGCATCAGCTACCCGGGCATGAAGTTCACCAGCGACGTACAAGGCAACGTCTTCAAGAACACGCTCGCGTTGGCTTTTGATAGCGGTAGCTGGGTGAAATCACAACTTCCAGCAGGTGAGCGTATTGAGCTAACTCTGGGTGTGAGCGGCGTATTGGATCTGAATCTGCTTCAAAATACCATTCGTCTCATTGCTGATGACGAAGGTGAAGTAGGTGAACCAGAAATTTCTCTTCAATTAGCTTCGCCAGTGAACGGTGCTGAGTTTGAAGAAGGTCAAGCGGTTGCTATGCTAGCGAACGTTACGGCAACCAACACCAGCGTTAAAGCTGTGACTTTCTTTGTCGACAACGAACAAGTGGCTCGTGTAACACAAGCTCCATTCCAAGCGAGTTGGACTTCTGATGGCGCAGGCACTCACGCGATCAAAGCTGTAGTGGAAGACACCTCAGGTTTAACCCAGCAACAAACGGTCAGCATTTCGGTAAAAGAGAAGCCAGTTGAGCCACCAGTGGTACCTGAAGTACATGAGCTGACGTTTGTTGCACCTACACAAGGTCAAACATTGATGGTGGGTCAGGCAACGACTATTAAAGCGCGTGTTGATGGTGAATTGATCTCTAAATTAGAGTTCTGGGCAAATGACCGCAAGCTAGGTCAACGTAACATCGCTGCAGGTCAAACGACGTATTCTCAATCTTGGACGCCAAATGAAGTGGGCAATGCGACACTTAAAGTGGTGGTTCTCGATCAGAACAATCAAATGGTCGAGCAACGCAGCATCGCAGTTGCAGTTGAAGCAGCCCCAAGCTTTGTTAAGCCAGAAGTGAGCTTCTCTTCACCTGCAAACGGTTCTAAGTTTGAAAAAGGCGAAGCGGTGTCGATTTCTGTTCGTGCAACGGATGCTGATGACGATTTGTCTCGCATTATCGTGAAAGCAAACAACAAGCAAATCTGTGATTTCAACGCATCAGCAACCAACCAGTTCTCTTGTAACTGGACGGCGTCAGAAGTAGGTGCAGTTGAACTAGAAGCGGTTGCGACAGATGCTGAGAACCTAACGGCGACAGCACGTGTGAGCATCACAGTTGAAAAAGTAGAAACACCGACACCTCCGCCAACAGGTGGACTGTGCGCTGACTTTAATGTGTACCCAGATTGGACTCGTGGTGATCACGCGACAGGCGGTGACATTATGGTTCACAAGAACATTGCTTACTCAGCGGTTTACTGGACGCAATCTGTTCCTGGCAGCGATAGCTCATGGTCATTGCATCTAAACTGTGATGGTACTGAGCCGGGTACAGCGCCAGCGCTATCATTGCGCAACCCAATGGATCCAGTGCGTCTAGAAGTAGCAGGTTGGCCAAATACATTCGTAGTGGCGAGCCCTTCTACTCAAGCGCCAAGCACGTTAACTATCGCAGCAAGCAGCAGTGATGCGCTAACAGATCTAGAGCAACTGACACGTTCGTTTGTGTCGGCTATCGAACAAGCAGAGAACGCGGGTACAGCATCTATTGTGATTCGTTCGGATGTTCTGGATCTCGCTACGCAAGACAAAGGTGCATCGTTTGGTGCCGTTGCGGTTAAGCAAGCACTGACGAATGCTATTGATATCACGGGTAGCCGTTTTGATATTGATGCGATCAACGCACTGAGCGATGACGTCAAAGGCTGGGCACATGCTTACAACTTGATCTTCACCATCCTTGCGCCACAAGCGACATTTGGTTGGTCACTAAGCATTGGTGAGTTTGCTTACGATACGCACTCTGGTCGTCAGTCTGTATGGGATGAAGCGTCCGTTTTCACGGCAGATCTACTTGATAGTTTCGAGCTTTACAAAGCAGGTACTGCGAACAAAGCTGACTTTGTGGTGTTTACTAAATCGAATGCAACCACGGCACTAACCAGCGAGCAGTGGCATCACGCACTTGAATACGTAAAACAGGTGACAGATTACGTTGATGCGCCTGCAATGTTAGCGAACATGCCAACAGAGCAAACCGCAAATTACTTCATGGGCAATACTCAAACCGATCAGCAAATCCGTAAAGCCGCGTACAGCAACGTATTTGCATTGATGTTTGATCAAGACTCTCAAGCCCTAACCAGCAAAATTGAGCTTTACCAAACGGCGAAAGTGCCACTGTATTACGTAGGTGAAGAGTTAGAGAAAGGTTCATTGACTCGCATTGAAGCGCTAAACCAAGAGTTAGCAAATGCTGAAAGCGTGATGGATAACGAAGCCTTCCTATACGAAACGCCACAGTCTCAGTGGGTTCCGTCAACGGTTTACAAGTGGAACGACTTCCTAGATGGCTTGAACGCAATGCACAACATTGGTGTGGCGGGCAACAAGTTCTGGTTGATGAACGATGAAGTTGATGATGCAACCAACATCAAATACGCGAAAGTCGCGATTGCTGCGTTCCTTGCACAAAGTATGCAAGAGACCATCCGCTACAACGCGTGTGATGAAAACAACTGGTCTGAAGTGAAATACGGCGCGCCTGCGGATTACCCAATGACAGCAAGTTGTGGTCAATTGGGTCAGAAATACGCAGATTACGGCGTAAACCCAGTTTCAGGTTTAGATCATGCGTACTCTTGTCCTCGTGATGACAAAATGGAAGTCAGCGCTCTGACTCATGCGAAATGGTATGGAGCCCCAGCTCCAGTCTTTGCAGCACCTGATGCAGTACTTGAAGAGCGCGGTCTATTGGTGAACGGTGCAGCAGGTCGTTGGACAAACAACGGTCACTGTAACGATGTTCCAGAAAGCGTAGATACGTCTAAGCAAGTTTGGGAACGCGACGAATGTAAGACTTATGTGGGTCAGAAAGCAGGTAAGTTCATTTGGGACGGCAGCAGCCAAGAAAGCGTTGAAGGCTGTGGCTGGTGGGGTCGTGGTGTTATCCAAACCACAGGTCGTCAGAACTTCGGTACGCTTAACCACTACCTAGGTCGCTCGCACGTTGATCCATCAACCATTGGTAAGACAATTGATGGCGTAACGGTAGAAGCGCCACCGGCGAACCCACTTTATGCTGAGCTAGACTTCTGTTCTAACCCTGGTCTGATTTGTAGCTCGGAAGAGAACAAAGAGATCAAGTGGATCGCAGGTCTGTTCTACTGGGTAACGTCAGTTCAGGCATACAACGATGCAGGCGGTCAGTACGCTGATTGGAACTACCACAACGAACTGAAGAAGTATGTAGATAGTGGTCTGCAAGGTTCTCAATTTATCGATGACGTTTCAGGCATCGTTAACCGTGGTTGTCCGGAACTGACGTGTTCGACAGGTGATGTTCACAATGTGAAAGAGCGCCGCGAGAACTTCAAACTGGTACTACAAAAGCTAGGTCTTGATCCTCGCTAATTAAGACAAAGCAACATCGATGAAGCAAAGCCATCACTGAAAAGTGGTGGCTTTTTTGTTTTTCGCATTAGGTTTAGATTTTTACAAATCCGTAATAGTTATTTTCTTTTTCTGCTTATTATCATTTATTTGCAACTCAATATAATGCCCGCCATTCCAAACGTATTTGCTGCGTTTTTGATTTTTATCTTTCGATGGATGGTTTCCGGGAGGGGAGTATGTCGAACTTTGTTGTTGTCGGTGGTGGTGCTGCGGGTCTAGAAATGGTCACGCGTTTAGCGAGCAGTTTTGCAGGCAAATCTGATCATACCGTTACTTTGGTTGAGCCATCTTCTCATCACTTATGGAAACCAAGACTGCATGAGATTGCGGCGGGCACGTTTGATAATGAGCTCGATTCGGTTGCGTTTCGTCTTCATGCTGCTTGTCACGGCTACCAGTATGTTCAAGCTCGAATGTCTGGTTTAAACCGAGCAGAAAAAGCCATTACGGTGAGTTCCGAACTGTCGCCTGAACAAACGTTGAAATACGATTACCTCGTGATTGCCGTTGGTGCGATCAGTAACGATTTCAAAATCCCGGGGGTAAGCGATCATTGCTTATTCTTAGATTCCGCTTCTCAAGCAGAAAAAGCGTGGGAACAGATGAAGCAGATGCTGGCAAGCGGTGGTTCGCATCGTGTTTCTATCGTGGGTGCTGGTGCGACCGGCGTTGAGCTGGCGGCCGAATGGGCGAAAGTCAGCAAGCAATTAAACCGCTATCAAAATGATACTCAACTTTCCATTACGCTCATCGAAGAGGCAGATCGTGTGTTACCTGCAAGTGCTGAGTGCATGTCTGCCAAGGTACTTAAGAAGCTACAAAAGCAGGGCGTTAACGTTCGTTTAAACACAAAAGTTCAGCGTGCAGAAGCAGACCGTATCGTGACGGAAAATGAAATCATTCCTGCCGATCTGCAAATTTGGGCGGCAGGGATTCGATGCCCGGATTGGTTAGCGAACCTAGATGGTCTAGAAAGTAACCGCATTAACCAACTTAAAGTGCTGCCGACGCTGCGAACCATTCTGGATGAAAACGTGTTTGTTATTGGTGATAGTGCCGAATGTCCACAAGAAGATGGAAGCGTCGTGCCGCCACGAGCGCAAGCCGCCAACCAAGCTGCTGCACACCTAGCGAAGCAACTTAAACGCTTGGTGAAAGGCAAAGAGTTAAAACCGTTTGTATTCAAAGATGGTGGGATGGTCGTCGCGCTTGGGCATGATTACGCGGTTGGCGCATTGATGAATGACAAAGTCGTATTGCGTGGACGCTACGTTCGCCGCTTGTACGACACGATCTTTAGGCTGCATCAGCGCGTCATTTTTGGCTGGTTCCGAGTGTCGGCACTGGTGGTTCTTAAACGGGTAAAAGGTTTATTGAACCCGTACTACAAGGGCTCTTGGTCTTAATCCAAGTAGCTACTCTTCACTTCCATTTGTTCATTTTTATCGAGCGCCCAAATCATCAGAATTTGTGGCGCTAGGTGTTTTTTATGCGTCATTTTCAACTCTCTTTGCCCGTTCAACTTCTTATTTCTGCACTACTTGCATGGACTGGATCTCAAGCTCTCCTTCTTTTTGTCGACCATGGGGTGGCAGACAAATCACTTTTACTGTCGAGTGATTACTACCAAATTTTAATGTTGGGCAAAACGGTCTATCTCGGCTTGCTGAAAATGGTGGTGGGCTTGATGGTGCTGTTTTCCCTTGTTGAAGGCATCACCAATATTGGCTCAACCGTTCGTCTTAAAGCGCTGGGTGGACGAACACTGCTTTTCTACAGTTTCACCACCTTAATTGCCATTAGTTTAGGACTTGGTGCGTCGTTAGCATTGCCTGCTTGGGAGCCACTTAGCCAAGCTATTTCTGTGGGCAGTGATGTTCGTTTGATTGACGAGCAAGGGGCAAGTGGTGCCGCAATATTGACCAATCTTGTTAAGATGGCGATGGTGAATCCATTTGCTGCACTGGCGAATGGTAACTTACTGGCGATCGTGGTCTTCTCCTTTATGGCAGGCGTTGCGATTTTGCTTTCTGTTCCATCTGGTCATCCGTTGCTAGCGGTGATTTCAGGGCTAAACAAAAGCGTCAACACCATGATTCGAGGCATCGTTAAGCTGTCGCCAATAGCTATTTTCGCGATCGTGTTTGATATCACGCTGACCTCAAGTGGGAATCTGATTCAGCAACTCGCGTTATTTGCGTTACTGGTGTTTGTCCTCACTATGGTGCACGGGCTAGTCGTGTTACCAACCATCGCCAAGGTAATGACGGGGATTTCTCCAGTTACGCTGTTTAAAGCGATTTCAGCACCATTAGCCATGGCGTTTGCGACGTCATCAAGTGCGGCGGCGCTGCCTTTGGCAAAACAAAGTGTGGAAGACAATTTAGATGTTGCACCAGAAGTCAGCAGCATGGTGTTGCCACTCGGCTCTGTAATGAACATGGATGGCACCGCGCTATTTGAAGGTGTCGCTGCGATTTTCCTAGCACAGTTGTTTGGTGTGGATTTGAGTACCACTGGATTGGTGATGATCTTCATCATGGCGATGGTTTCTTCCGTTGGTGCGCCGGGCATGCCTTCGGGCTCCATGTCGGGGATGCAGTTAGTGCTGCTGGCTGCGGGTATTCCGCTGGAAGCGATTGCGATTCTGTTGGTGATAGAAAGACCGCTAGATACCTTCCGCACCGCTGTTAATGTGGAAGGGGATTTGATCGCGACGCTTGTCATCGACCGTTGGCAGAAGAAGCAAGAGGGTGAAAGCAGTATTTATTACCAAAAACCAGAGCCTTTAGTCAGCTAAACTTCGAGGTAAATACGCACCCTGCTGGGTGCGTATTGGACGAAAAGAAGTGCGGCATCAGCTAAGATGAAAATAAGATCATCTCTTGTGCACTAAACGAAAATTCTCCCTTTCATATAAAACACGCCGTCGCCAGACACTCTTACTTGTTCGCCAATAACTTCGCAATGAAGAATACCTCCACGCTGAGAAGCTTGATAAGCAACCAGTGATGTTTTGCCTAATTCTTCTGCCCAGAATGGTGCTAATCCAGCGTGAATCGAGCCGGTTACCGGGTCTTCGTCGCCACCATTTGCAGGCCAAAAGTAACGTGATACAAAGTCTTGTTGATCGCCTTTCGCAGTAACGACCACATCGTGAGGAGCGAGTGTTTTGAGGTGCTCAGAACGGTATTGAACCTCAAGTACCTCTTGTTGGCTGTCGACCACCACGAAGTAAGCTTGGGGGCTAAGTAGCACGCGTTCCACATCGCAACTTAAGCCTTCAATTAATGCCGAGGGAATATCAGAAACGGCTTTTGGAGGACGAGCAGGGAACGTCATCTCGATCTTACCTTGCGTATTCTTTTCTACGGTGAGCGTTCCTACTTCTTGAGTATGGAATTCAATCGTGCCACTAATGCCAAGCTCATCAAACAGTACTAACGACGAGGCCAGTGTGGCGTGTCCACAAAAGTCGATTTCAGTTATAGGAGAGAACCAACGAATCTCATATCGGTTTGCGCCAATGGATTTTAGAAAAGCCGTTTCCGACAAGTTGTTTTCTGCCGCGATGTTTTGCATCAACTCTGGAGCAAGCCATTCCTCTAACGGTACCACTGCTGCAGAGTTGCCTTTGAATTGCGTATCGGTGAAGGCGTCCACCACGTAGATATCCAGTTCCATTTACGCTTCCTTGTTTGCTGTTGGGCTAATCAGCATAAACCAAATAGTTCGTAGATAAGCACGAATTTAAAAATATTACGAAAAGTATCACCGGTTGGCTTAAAATGAGTGTTGTTGATACTTAATGGTGGGTTGCTGTTTCTTTTGGGGCATACACTTATCCCGAACTTAAGAAATAGGAGCATCATCATGAAAGCAATCACTACATCGGTTTTGGCATTAAGCTTATTGGCAGTGGGTTCAGCGCAAGCATTTGAGTTAACCAGTAAAGATATCCAAGAAGGTCATCCAATGGCGAAGACCTTCGAATACAACAGCTGGGGCTGTGATGGTGGCAACCAATCTCCACAATTGATGTGGAAGGATGCGCCAGCAGGAACTAAGAGCTTTGCAATCACGGCTTATGACCCTGATGCACCTACTGGTAGTGGTTTCTGGCACTGGGTTGCGCTTAACATTCCAGCTTCAGTAAGCGAACTGCCACGCGCAGTGAACATTGAAAAATTGGGCGGTAAAGAGTCGCGTATTGACTACGGAACAGTTGGTTTTGGTGGCGTTTGCCCACCAGAAGCAGACGGCATGCACCGCTACCAATTTACGGTTTGGGCATTGCCAACAGAGAAGCTAAACCTAGATGAAAACACACCGGCTGCTGTGGTTGGTTTTACGCTTAACAGCATGGCATTAGACAAAGCGAAACTGACGGCGACGTACACACGTTAAGCCGTAATGGGTAGATGATAAAAAACGAGGGGAATAGATGAGCCATCAATATCGAGTCACGTTGTTTCGTGCCGAGCAGTTACAGAAACTGCGTAATGTGAAGATCCATTCCCCAAGTATCATTCAGATCATCACGGGCAGTAAGCGTCTTTTCTGGAAAGAATCGGCGCTGGATCTTTCCCATTCTGAGTTGCTGCTTTGTGAGGCTTCCGCATCGCTGAGTTTTGAGAACTTACCGCAAAAAGGTAAGTTTCTCTCTAGAATGTTCAGCTTTCATTGTTTGCCGTCAGAAGCAATGCTTGAACTGAGTGCAAGCATTGACGGTGGTGAAGAAAAGCCGATATTAGAAGCCGATAAAGCCTTGGAAGACACGCTCAATGCTTTGTTTTCGTTTGACCAACAAACCATGAGCAAAGAGACCCAAACCTTCTGGGTAATGGGGTTGTATCAACAACTTGCTGAGCGTGGTGTGTTGCATCACTTGTTTGCGAGTGCGAACACAACATTCAGCCAGAAGCTGAGCCGTTATTTGTCGCATTCTCCGGGAGAGGAACACCCACTAGAACTGGTGGCTGAACGTTTTGCCATGAGCCGCGCGACCATGATTCGCAAGCTCAAGCAAGAGGGCACTCAGTATCGGGAAGTGCTGGCGGAAGTGCGCTTAAATCATGCCTTGTATTTGATGCAGAACGGCCATTACAACGTCGCGCTGTTGGCTCAGTCTTGCGGCTATCAATCCGAGGGGCGTTTTAGTCAACGCTTTAAAGGCAAGTTCGGATTGACTCCGAGTGACTACATCAAAACGGTTGTGGTCAGTTAGCGCTAGCAAAAAATTGCTTGTGCGCGTTTAATCGCTTAAGCGCGTTTTACCGAGTGCAACGCAGTGGGTGCTTTCGAATCTGCAATCGCCAAATCAGACAAAAGCTGTTGCAGTAATTCTGCAGCATGGACGTTCGCTTTTACTTTATCAACGTCACTCCAGCTCGTACTGTTTTCTTCTTCAAGGTATTTAATTGTCTGTTGTGAAAGCTTGAGAACAGCATGCCACTTCAGTTTTTTATATTCTAAATTCATACTCAAACTCCTATGTGAATGATTAATTTAAAACATTGTTCAAAACTTTGAGTTAGCAAATAGGAATTTGTTAATAAGCCTATGCCTAGAGCGGATATAAAAAAGCGCCCATCGCTTTAACGACGGGCGCTTTCAAGTCACTATAACCTTTGGTTATTTGTAGTATTTCTTCTTCATTTTGAGTGCAACGTTCACCAAAGCAATCAATACAGGCACTTCGATCAGTGGGCCAATGACACCAGCAAAAGCTTGGTCTGAGTTTAGGCCAAACACCGCGATAGAAACCGCAATTGCCAATTCAAAGTTGTTGCCTGTTGCAGTGAAAGCAATCGACGCATTTTTGTCGTAGTCGATGCCCATTTTCTTACCAACGAAGAAGCTGACAAAGAACATCAACACGAAGTAGATAGCCAGTGGAATTGCTACACGGAATACATCCATTGGCAGTTCAAGAATCATTTCACCTTTCAAGCTGAACATCAGTACGATGGTCGCAAGCAGGGCGATAAGCGTAATTGGTGAAATGCGCGGGATGAACACGTCGTTGTACCATTGTTCACCTTTCGCAGCGACCAGCCATTTACGACTTAGGAAGCCGGCTAGGAATGGGATACCAAGGTAAATCAGAACGCTCTCAGCGATGTCCATCATCGAGATATCTACCACGAAACCTTCGTAACCAAAGACCGGTGGCAACACAGTGATGAACAACCATGCCATTACACTGTAAGTCACGATTTGGAAAGCACTGTTTAATGCAACTAGGGCTGCGCCGTATTCTTTGTTACCGCCACCGATATCGTTCCAGACAAGCACCATCGCAATACAACGAGCAAGACCGATCAGAATGATACCAACCATGTAACCCGGATGATCACCTAGGAAAGTCAATGCAAGGATGAACATCAAAATAGGGCCGACAATCCAGTTCATGACCAAAGACAGTGTGATCGCTTTTTTGTCTTTCGTCACTGTACCTAGCAGGTTGTAGTTCACCTTTGCGAGTGGCGGGTACATCATCAAAATCAAACCAATCGCTAGCGGTACGTTTGTGCTACCAACTGACATTGACTCGTTCCACTCAGCAACTTGAGGGAATGCTGCGCCAATACCTACACCGATTGCCATTGCAACAAAAATCCATACTGTTAGGTAGCGGTCCAAGAAGCTCATTTTGTCGCTGGCACTATTTAAAACTTGAGTAGTCATAGTGTTCTCTTATTCGTTTATCGTCGAAAGACGATGGTTGAAGGTATAGTTTATCTGCACGCCTGACCAGCGTGCAAAGGGAATTAATCAAATAACTTGGAAAATCCTAGATTGAACTGATCAAACGCGTCGCGTTGAATGCGGTAACACACCTTAGGTGGGTTTGGCTCGGCGCTGATAAAGCCAGCTTGCTTTAGAATACGTAAGTGCTCGGAAACTGTAGATTGCGCAAGACCCAGTTCAGAAACCAAATCACTGTTCAAACAACCGCCCATGGTATCGAGCGTGTGCAGGATATACAGAATGCGCAAACGTGCTGGATGCGACAAAGCTTTTGCTTGTGCTGCTAGAGTTTGTTCTTTCTCGAGCTGTTGTTGCGTTGTCTGAAAAACAACTTCGCACGTGTCGTTGCACTTATCACTCATTCGCTGGCCTTAATAGTTAATCGTCGAATCGCGATAAAGTGTACGCCTGCTCTGTGGAAGATGCAACAACTCGATGAAAAAATCAATCGGGAAATAACGATGGATAAAAAGTTGAAAAAATATCTCTTTTAAAAACAGAGATATAATCAAAAATTAAGTAGGTTACTAAAAGTTAACTAATTGCACTATATTTCTAGGTTACCATAATAAACCACATCCGACGCACAATGGTTATAGCGTCATCTTGTGAACTTATTTAAAGGTAATCCCATGAGCAACGTACTGATCATCAACGCACACGAACCATCACCATACTCAGAAGGTCGTCTAAACGCTTCTCTTGTCGACAAAGCACAGACGCTTCTACAAGCAAAAGGCCATGAGGTACGCGTTGTGACAATGCAAGATGAGATCAACGTGGATGAGCAGCTCGCACACTTTGAATGGGCTGATCGCGTGATCATCCAGAGCCCAATCAACTGGATGTCTGTGCCTTGGTCATTCAAAAAATACATGGACGACGTGTTTACTGCAGGTATGGGCGGCGCACTGTGTGCATTTGATGGCCGTAGCGCAGAAGAACCAAAGAAAAACTATGGTACAGGCGGTACTCAAACCAACAGTAAATACATGCTGTCACTGACATTCAACGCGCCAGAAGAATCGTTTGATGATGAGAACGAATACCTATTCCAAGGTAAAGGTGTGGACGATTTGATGTTCCACATGCACGCTAACTTCCGCTTCTTTGGTATGTCAGCACTGCCTACATTCGCTTGTTACGACGTGATGAAGAACGCAGATATCGAAAACGATTTTGTTCGTTTCGAAGCGCACATTAACGAAAACTTCTAATCCTTTTAGAAACATAGTGCGAACTGAATGATGAATTGAGATGGACTGCTGCAGGCAGTCCATTTTTATTAGTTTGCGGCGAGGTGACGTTTTTATTACTCTAAAGCACTAAATGTATCTAGCTTACTTTTCGTTACCTAGATTGGGTGCGTATCTTGAGGTGTATTGTGGAAAGCAGAATCAGTGTAGATAGCAAAGGTCGTAAGTCAGTGGCGAACGTATGTGCGGAGCCATGTGCTATCGAGAAAGGGATGCGTCTAATTGGTGGTAAATGGAAAGGCTCTTTGATTTTTCATTTGAAAGACGGCCCAGTTCGCTTCAATGACTTAGCACGCATGCTAGGCGGCGCAAGCAAAAAGATGATCGACCAACGCCTTAAAGAGCTAGAAGCGGAAGGTATGGTGGTGCGCAAAGTGATCAGCGATCGCCCAATTGCAGTCAGCTATGAGCTAACAGAGTTCGGCCGTACCGCACTTAAGATTCTTGATGATTTGCGAATCTGGTCTGAGACTCACCAGATTGAGTTGCGTAAATAACGCGGCCTTTTGTATCTCATCATCGCTTAACGGTTTAAGCCAATAAAAATGCCAGCATATCGCTGGCATTTTTTATGTTTGATTGTTGTTTGGAACTGATTAGGCGTAATCCGCTTAGTAGTCCAACGTACCACGGATAGGGTAGTTGTTGTCTGGATTACGAATCCAAGCCAAACCACGTGACAGAGCGCCAAGCTCAGGGCGAACAAACGGGTTGTTTGAAATATCCACCACGTGCAAGTTGCCGTGTTCATTCACCACAAACAGACCTGGTTCTGCGAAGTTATGGTCAGTCTCTTGCTCTGAACGAGGCAGTGAAATGTACAGACCCAATGTTTTCATTTGTTCTTCGGTTAGGCCGTAAGCAATCGGGAAGCTGATTTCGAGTTTCTCTAGATGTCCCTCAAGCTGCTCTTTTGAATCGCCTGAAACCGCAAGAATATCAACGCCTGCTTCTGAAAAAGCTTGTTTGTAGCCCTCTAACTCATTGAGGTATTTGGTACAAAGAGGACAGTGTTTACCACGATAAACGAATACGGCTTGCCAAGTCGCATCACCTTGCGGCTGACCTAACGTCACGCTTGAACCATCTAGCAAGGTTGCTTGAAGAGAAGGGAAGCTGTCGCCCGCTTTAAGTTTCACTGAAGTTGCCATAATGACTCCCGATTTGGTGGTATATATCCATGGATTCCCCTTCTCAATAAAAGCGATTGTGTAGGGGGTGAGACTTCAATGTAGACCCAGTTTTACGGCATTTCAACTAGTTAACTTTTGGTAACCTAGATAATGAATGGCAAGAAAAAGAAACAGTTAGAAGAGGAAAGCAGAACTTAAAGATACAACGAAGTGGGGGTGTAGTATCAGGAGCTAAGTTCTGCTTAAGGTTCGTTTACCAGTTGAAGAAATCGTTCATTGTTACCAGAGCCATAACTTCAAGCTTGTTGTCCGAATGCGCAACGCGCTCTCGGAAATAGTTTGCCATTGTCGGCATGTCTTTCGCTGATCGAATTTGGAATCGCATAGTATTTCCTCCTTGCTGCTGACAGGGTCAGTATGCGAAGAAAAGAGGAGCTGAAAAAGAGAGTAGATTTCTGTGGTTTATTCCTAGTTAGCCCCAGAAGGTGCGCTAACTCACCGATTTTTGCGTTCGTGAGGGTAAAAAGGGGAACAAAGTGTTTGGAAGTTTTCTTATTTTCTCTCGGATAAGTTGAGTAAAATAAACCTATATCCACTTTTTGAGGGCGCGCGGTGTCTGATCTCAACTTGTTCCGCTACTACCAACGACTCACACCATTTGGCGTGGGAAGTGAAGCCAAAACCACATTGCAGGAAGTCGCTGACTTGCTGTTCACTTCTCCTCGCCATGCACGCAGCTTACTGTCGCAAATGCAGGAGCAAGCGTGGTTGAGTTGGCTGCCAAAAGCGGGACGTAATCAGCGTTCAACGTTATTGCTGAACATCGAGTTGAGTGCCTTAAAAGAAAGCCTTGCACTGGAGCGGATCAAGCTGGGTAAATACGAAAAAGCGTTGGCGATTCTCGATGAAGATGAAGCTGCGTTTGGACGTTTGCTCAAAACGACTTCAGGGGCGTCTGTTCAAGAAGGTCGACTCAACATTCAGCTCACCTACAAACGTATGTTTGAGCGTATTGTTCCTCATCAACTGCATCGAAGCAGTGAGCGCTTCTTCTTGCGTCAAATCTACTGTTGTTTGGTATCCAGTGACTACAACGGAGTGGTGAAGCCAGAACTTGCTCATCATTGGCGTTATGACGAGAAAAGTTACGAATGGACCTTTTACCTGCGCCCGGGCTTAACCTTTCACAATGGTGCACCGATTGATGCTGATACCGTTGTTAGCCTGTTTGCCAAACTCAGTTCTCTTGAGTTGTATGAGAAAGAGTTAGCTCATGTCGATAACATTACCGCGCCAAATCCACTCAAGGTTGTGTTTACCCTCAGCAAGCCAGATTTGGGTTTTGCTGGGCTTATTTCTGGCGTGAAGTACGGTATCCAACCTGTTAGCCAAGTGAACGTCGCCAATAACAATTTGGTCGTTGGCAGTGGCCCTTTTTCTGTGATTGAACACAGTGCCCATCGATTAAAACTGCAAGCTTTTGACGGCTATTACGCCTGTCGAGTACTGACCGACATGGTGACGATCTGGATCGTCAATGATGAGAAAATGGAGAACCCATCTCTAGCCGCGAATACACCGCCTAAGCAGGTAGAAAAAGCGGACGACGAGCTTGCCGACAGCATGTGCGGGCACTACATGTCGACACAAGATGCCGAGCCTGCCCCGGCGAGTCAGCACAGTCGCACCGAGGACGGCTGCTTGTTCGCCTTGTTTAATCAACATGCCAAGTATCCTCTGTCTCAAGCGCAGCGTCGTTATATCGCCGAGTTGATTCAACCGGAGCGACTTGCCGATGTGATGCGCAAAGAAAAGATCGTGTTTGGCAGCGTACCTGCTTACAACATGTTGCCAACGTGGAAGCCCGTACTAAGACCGTTTGGTGAAGAAAGCAAACTGCCTAAACATATCACCATCGCGGGGTACAACTACACGGCATTGAGACGATGTGCGCGTGCAATTGCTAACCTACTTGAAGGGACAGGAAGCAAAGTCGGCATTGTGATGTATTCCTACCGAGAGCTAAGCGAAAAAGCCAAAAACGGCACGCTAGATGAAACCTTGGTGGTGACGAACATCAACTTGGATGACAACCGCCATGCATCGGCGTTTACCAACTTTTTTAGCAATACCGTGTTGCACCACACCTTGGGTGAAGAGAATGCGACTTGGTTGGATGAGCAATTAGAGAAAGTGCGCGCGTATACCTCGCTAGAAGGTTATCTCAAAGCGCTTGAACCTATTGCATCCACACTCGTCAGCGAGTATTGGATTGCACCTATGTTCCACCATACACAAACTTTGCGCTTCCAAGGTGTGTTAGAAGACGTCGCTTTAACCAACTGGGGTTGGCCAGATATTCGCTCGGTGTGGTCAGCGGATTAACTGTCTTACTTATTTAGCAAAGTGCTGCTTCACGAATTCAATGAAGGCTCTGGTTTTCGCCGATTGATAGATGAGTTGCGGATACACCAAGTACACTGCGTTGTGCTGGTGGTCGGTTTCTTCCGATAGAACCTGCACTAGTCGGCCATTTTCAACGTCTTGCTCGACAAAGTAACTTGCTAATCGAGCGATGCCATTGCCAGACAGCGCTGATTCTTTGAGTAAGCTGTTTTCATTGCTTGAAAGCCAACCTTGGGTTTGAACTGTTCCCGTTTTTAACGGCCACTCTTTTTGATGCAATGTGGTTAAGCATTGATGCTGTTTTAAATCCGCTAGCGTCTCCGGCGTGCCTTCTTCTTGCAGATACTGAGGAGAAGCAACCAGCCAGTGGTAGTAGTCCAAAAGGTGATGCGCAATCATATTTTCGGGCGGCGTTCTTGTCGCTCGAAACGCAAAGTCGACGCTGGTTTCCGTCAGATTAAACGCTTGATAGCTAGAAAGGATCTCGAACTCTACGTTTGGATGAAGAGCGCGAAACGCCACACATAAATCATGCAGTACCGCTTCAGCAAACATTTTGGGAGCGGTAAGCCGAATCAGGCCGTCTATTTGCTCAGATTGCTGACTTAAACTCTTTTCCATTTCCATTACGCGTCGTTTGAGATCTTCCGCTTGCGCAAAGATCGATTCACCTTCTGCCGTCAATCTCACGCTGCGTGTAGTTCGAACAATCAAAGGCGTGGCGAGTTCCGATTCCAATCGCTTGATTTGTTCTGACAGGTAACTTTTAGAAATGCCAAGTTGCTCCGCTGCCCTAGAAAAGTTGAGGGTTTGAGCCACTTCGGCAAACAGCATCAGTTTTTCAATTCTTTTGTAATCTGCCATCTTGATTACTCACTCTGATTGTTCGTCTTTATTGTTCGCTTTAATTGTTCGGTAGCGAGGATAATGAATTCGATTTTACGGTATTAAACTAATTTTTACGAACGGTAAGATGGTTCGAGTTAATTTCAGAAATTGAAAATACAGAAATCGGAAAAGTGAGAATAACGATGAACTATCCAACACTACCGCTCGCCAAAACATTACCTAACGTTAGCCGCTTGGTCTTCGGCTGCATGGGGCTTGGAGGGGAGTGGAATCGCAACCCATTAACCGCCCAAGATGAAAACCAAGCTTATGTCGCTGTAGAGGCAGCATTAGAGGTAGGCATTAATCTCTTTGATCATGCGGATATCTACAAATTCGGTAAGGCAGAAGAAGTATTTGGGCGCATCTTAGCCAATGACTCAACGTTACGAGAACGAATTTATCTGCAATCCAAGTGCGGCATCCGTCTAGGAGATGAGCAAGGTGTTAAGCAGTATGACTTCTCTGCTAAATGGGTGACGGCTTCTGTTGAGGGCATTCTTGAGCGTCTTGGCGTGGAGAATCTTGATGTTTTGATGCTGCATCGTCCTGATCCTTTGGTTGAATTTGAAGAACTAGGCACAGCGCTACAAGCCCTGAAACAAGCTGGCAAAGTTAACCACTTCGGTGTTTCTAACATGAACAGTGCTCAAATTGATCTTCTCCAACAAGCAACGGGCGAAGTTGTTGTGGCGAACCAGTTGGAAATGAGTCTGGCTAAGTCTGACTTCATCAAGCAGGGCATGGGGCTTCCTTCGTCTGCATCTGACTACGTTGCGGGAACACTGGAGCATGCCCGTAAGCACAGTATCCAACTGCAAGCGTGGGGCAGTATGGCGCAGGGAAGATTCTCAGAGCGTGGCTTACATTCTGATGATCACAATACCAGACAGACGGCGGAGATGGTGATGGCGCTAGCAGCTGAATATGGCGTGTCGTCTGAGGCGATTGTTTTAGCCTTCCTGACGCGTTATCCAAACCAAATTCAGCCTGTTATTGGTACTGCAAACCCACAACGTATTCGCGCTTGTGCTCAAGTGGAAAACGTCACGCTGTCGCGCAGCCATTGGTATGGCTTGCTCGAGAAAACCCTTGGTCATGAGATCCCGTAGGAGAGAAAAATGAAATACGTACAAGTTCAAACTCTGATTCAAACGACATTGGAAATTGCCACTGCTCGCAAGCAAAACATTGCGGTTGCCGTGGTTGATACACATGGCGAATTGCTCGGTTTTGCCCGAATGGATGATGTGAGCGTGCAAGCAGGTTTGTTGGCACAAAACAAAGCCTACACCTCGGCTAGAGACCGTCAGCCTAGTGGCAATTTGGGCGCTTGGGCTCGTGAAACAGGTAAGCAGTTGAGCTATTGGACTGACCCAAAGATCACAGGCTTTATGGGTGGTGTACCTGTAGAACAAGAGGGGAAAGTCGTCGGTGCAATTGGTGTCAGTGGTTTGGCTGAGCAAGACGATGAAGCGCTTGCGATGGAAGTATTAAAAGCGCTGTAAACAAAAAATCCCACCAATGCTCTTCGTTAGACATTGGTGGGGATGGTCAAAATGATGGACATAGCAAAGGTAAATATCGGCACTGGACAAGTCGTTTTGAACGTAGTGTTTTCGTTAAACCCAGAAATGTCGCCCACTTAGGTGTTGAGGCTGCACATAACTCTTTGTGTGAGTTTGTTATGATTCCCAAATATTTCCGTCAACGTATTAATGTCATATGCTTCTCATGTGAGTTAAAATTATTGTCGTTGCGTGAATATTGTTTAAGGCGCTTTAGATTCTTTGTGTACAAGGAAAATTAACTTAGTCAGCAGAGCTTGAGCATCTGGGCTAAGCAAACGAGCTGCACTAAGCACATCTTCAGCGACCACGTGTTGAATATCACGAATATCCAAAGCGATATCTAAATCTGTAAGATGTAATGCTCGAAGAATAGACCTGTATTGGGACAACTTCATGTCAGATTCTCCTCTTTCTATCCTTTGATAGGTTTTCAAGCTCATACCCGCTGATTGGGCCATCTTTTCTCTGGAAATACCTTGTTCTTTTCTTCTTTGAGTAAGCACTTCGATGATTGGATCAATATGCATAAGGTCTTCTCTTGGACAGGTTTGACCTATACCACGCAAATTATGGACCAATTTAACTAGCACGTATTTACCCGCGAATGAATTTTTTATAAAAATGCTGTTCTAATAAAAACGTAGATTATTCAGTCAGTTTGCGGTAAATGAAAAAACATAAAAAAGAGTTCTCGAAGAGATGGCGATTCAGAGATCGCAAAATGCAATGCATTTTAGATGATCTAATAGACGAATTGAGAGTTCGTTGTAAAGAGACCAATCTAGATATGGGGTGGCTGGTAAAAGAATCCCAGAAAAGGCTTATGGTGTATAAGGAGTTGCATATGCACCGAGCATTCATCGATGGCAAAGAGCTAGAAGTAGCTTTTGAAGGCCTAAGCGATAAAGAAAAGCAGGTAGCAGCGTTAGGTGAAGAGGCCTTAGCGATGTTTATTTCTGAACTTGATCGAGAGTTATGATTTAGGAAGGTCGCCTTAAGCGACCTTTTCTTAGTTGATTTTTACTACAACTTTTCCAACAGTGCGTTGCTGTCTGATTGAAAGTAAAGCTTCTCCAGCAGCTTCTAAAGCAATGACTTTTAGGTTGCCAACTTTTATATTGCCCGCTTCAAGTAGAGCTGAGAATGATGTTCCTGCCTCTACAATACTTTGCAAACCTCTTGCACCATTAACATGACCAGAGCCTAAGCTCAGTTGGTGGAAGGTGAGCCCTTGCAAAAATGCACCTGGGTATTCGGTTGCACGCGTTGTTCTTACTAGTTCTACCATTTCACCTTCAAAACCAAGCACTGAAGCACATAGAATGTCGTTGTCGCCGCCAACGCAGTCCAATGATACCTCTACGCCAAAGCCTTCAGTGATAGCCATGATTTGTTCACGTACATCCTCTTGTTTGTAGTCAATGACGTGTGTTGCACCCAACGAACGTACAAACTCATGGTTTGCTGCAGAGCTTGTAGTGATGATGGTTTCTACACCGAAGAAGCGAGCGAGCTGAATGGCAAAGCTGCCCACGCCACCAGAACCACCAGCAATAAAAATGCTCTTACGTGTAGAAATGTTCAGTTTATCAACGAGCGCTCGATAGGCCGTCCAGCCCGCACAAGGTGACGCGGCTGCGACTTCTGGAGCGACATCAGGGTGTGCAACCAACGTACGTGAGTCTTGAATTGCGTATTCGGCAAAGCCACCGCTCATTCGACGCATGTTGCCATGATAGAGAACGCGATCACCTACCTGCCAACCCGATACCTTGTCACCGATGGCAACGATTTCCCCCGAAACATCGAGGCCACCAACGAAAGTATCGTTCATACCATCGACCATCTCGTGCCAAAGATTCACTTTCGCATCGACAGGGTTGAGCCCAACGGCATGAACTTTTACTAACACATCTAACCCACTCACAAGCGCTGGAGTGTCGATGTCGGTATAGGTGAAGGTATCTTGATCTTTTTGGTAAGTGATCGCTTTCATTCTTTTCCCCAAAGGGCACTTGCCCGAAAAATAAAAATCCAACGGCGCAATCACCGTTGGATAGCTTTGATGATTTATTGGTATGCGCCTGCTGAGTAAGTTAACTCGTAGCTGTGGCTGTAGATTTCTAGGATGTTGCCGAACGGGTCTTCCATGTAGATCATGCGATAAGGTTTTTCGCCTGGGTAGTAATAACGGGGTTCTTTCATGCGTTTCTTGCCACCTGCCGCAACGATCTTTTCAGCTAGACCTTCGACATCTGGATCTTGGACGCAGAAATGGAAAATCCCAGTTTTCCAGTATTCAAAATTATCTTCAGGATTTTCTTGGTTCTTGAATTGGAACAGTTCGACACCAATTCGATCCCCTGTAGATAAGTGGGCGATACGAAACCGCTCCCAGCCTGCGCCAAAGACATCAGTACACATTTCACCGATCGCACTGTCGTCTTCGACGATTTCAGTTGGCTCCATAATCAGGTACCAACCCAGAACTTCGGTATAGAATTTTACGGCTGCTTCTAAATCAGGTACGGAAATACCAATGTGAGAAAACGTTCTTGGATATGGGATAGACATAACCTTTGCCTCTTCTGTGTGTTCATCCTGTTCAAAGCATATTAGCTAGTTCAATCTTTATCCAAAAATTATCATTTGTTCTCATTGTAATAAATTTATGTAATCAACGGTCTTTAATCAGGCTGGCACGATCGGCAAGTAAGATGTCATCTTCTGCCAGTGTGTGGCGCGATTGGATTGCATAAACTTTATCCATACCAACAACGACGTTAGCTCATACTAAGAGGACAAGCACATGACAAATACAGCATTAATTACAGGCGCATCAGGTGGTATCGGTGAAGAATTAGCACGTATTCACGCCGAGAAGGGTGGAGATTTAGTGCTTGTTGCCCGTTCTAAAGACAAGCTAGAGGCACTGGCATCAGAGCTTCGCGAAAAACACAAGGTTCAGGTTGCTGTGATTGCAGAGGATTTGACTCAGGCTGATTCTGCTGCACGTGTGTTTGATCAAACTGAAGCGCAAGGCTTGCAAATTGATGTGCTGATTAACAATGCTGGCTTTGGTGGTCACGGAAAATTCCATGAACGCGAATTGGTGGCAGACCAAGCCATGATGCAACTTAATATGGTGACGTTAACCAATCTGACGCACTTGTACCTGCAAGGCATGGTGGCACGCAATCGCGGTAAAATTTTAAATGTGTCATCAACAGCGTCGTTTATGCCGGGTCCATTACAGGCGGTGTACTACGCAACCAAGGCTTATGTTACTTCGTTTACTCAAGCGATAGCGGAAGAGCTTAGAGACACCAATGTAACGGCGACAGCGTTGTGTCCGGGTGCCGTAGCGACGGGTTTTGTTGCTGCCGGCGATTTGCAAGGTGTGGAAGTGTTTAAGAATGCCAAGTCTCCTCGTTCTGTTGCAGAGTGTGGTTACAATGCGATGGAACAGGGTAAGTTGGTGGCCTTTAACGAAGGTGGTTTGAAGTTCATGCTTGAATGGATTGTGCCTTTCCTACCAAGAAAATTGGTGCTAAAAATATCGCGTCAAACCATGGAAAAAAGTGCTTAGGAATCAGATATGATCAAGCGAGCGAGTCAATTCACGGTGCCTCAGAGTTGGAAAGTGCTGCTTAACGATATGGATATTGATCCGCAACTGGTGCTGGCATACGCCAAGTTACCTGCCGACTTGTTCAATCGAGAAAAGGCAACGCTTAGCCCAAATGAGTACTTTCAGCTTTGGGTCGGAGTTGAACAAGCGTCTGGTGAGCGTGAGATGCCGTTGCTCCTTGCTGAACATATGTCGGTTGAGGGGTTTGACGCCCCAATTTTTGCCGCTATTTGCAGTCCGAACTTGAACACCGCACTCAAACGGATTCAGCAATATAAGCCGTTGATTGGACCTATGGTAATGACGTTAGACGTTTCCGAAAAAGAAACAAAACTCAGCATCAGTTGCTATGGCCAACGACAAGCGCTGCCTAAATCTTTGGCTTTGACAGAAGTGGTGTTCTTTACCCAGTTAGCTCGCTTAGCGACGAGAAAGCGGATTCAACCGCTACAAGTTACGTTGCCTGAGTTGCCCAGCAACCTTGAGAAATACCAAGCTTACTTTGGTTGCCCGCTGGTCAAAGGTGATGGCGTAGAGGTGCGTTTTAAAGCGGAAGACGCAGCGCATCCGTTCGTGACTTCAAATGCGCAAATGTGGGGCTTTTTCGAACAAGGGCTGAACCAAAAGCTAAAAGATCTTGATGTCAGTGCCTCAACAGTAGAACGTGTTCGAGCAGTCTTGGTCGAGTCATTACCCGCGGGGAACAGTGCGATTGAAATGGTGGCAGAGAAACTGGCAATGAGTAAACGTACATTGCAACGTAAGCTCACGGCAGAAGCTGAAAGTTATCAATCCGTGCTGCAAATGGTACGGGCGGAGCTTGCCGATCACTATTTAGAGAAGTCTCAAATGTCACTGGGTGAAATCTCCTTCCTACTGGGATTTCAAGAAGCGAACTCATTTATTCGAGCTTACAGCGCTTGGAAGGGAATATCTCCTGGGAATTATCGAGACCAGTGTCATTAAGCACAAAACGAATAGAAAGGAAAAGCGCCGAACATGTCGGCGCTTTTTTGAATGGTGCTTTTGTCCACACACCTTTCAAGTTCTGTTTTTTTACGTAATCAGAGCTATTTCACTAAGTGCTGACCCATTACGCCATCGCCTTTTTCTAAGCGAGATGAAATGTCACCAAACAGATCCGGTAAATCGGCTTTGATGGTGTAGTTATGTCCGTCATTCAACTTGTTAAAGTCCACTGAGTACTGCGTGTAACTGTCGTCATACTGGTAACGCACGTTCATCACTTTTTGGTCTAGGTTGTACACCAAACCATAGATGGTTGCGTAGCCACGCATTTCGCCATTCACTGGGCGGTTTGCCGCATCCAATGGGATTTTGTAGGTCACACTATCCAGTTTCGCAATGCCATTGGTGTAGCTGCTAGGCTCTTTAAGCTGATCCTTCATGTAGCTGTTCCAGATAAAGCGTTGAGCAGAATTAATGTTACCCGGGATCGGGAACTCACCATTCACATCACTCTTCGTTTTTGGTTGCGCTTCTTGCCAGTTTTTCAAGTGTTGCGCGTACTCTGGGCTGTTCGTCATCACGTCATATTGTTTGCCATGATGAACTTGCCAAGCGCCGTCGATGTATTCCAACACTGCAGAGTCACCACTTGCGTCTTCTAATGAGTAATGTCCTTTCATGTCGATGCCATTGTGGCTGAACTGTTGGATTTGGATTGAATCTAGATGCTTCAATGCTTCATCAACGGATGCAAAACTATCAATCAAATAGGCGACAAAGCGTGAGTTTTCAATTTGTTGTTTGCCAGCTTGTGGTGCGCCTGGGTTTTCTTCATCCAAGAACAGTGCATTCGCCGCAAAGCCTTTCTCGTTAAAGCCATCAATAATGCCAACGCCGTAAATACTCACACCGATAGAAGCGTATTTCGATGTCCATGTAAGCGCATCGTCTTTATCGTAGCCGCGGTATGTTTGGCCTGCGTGGCGAACATCAATGGTTGGCTGGTTAGCTTCCATCCAATCCATAGTACGAGAGACAAATACACCATGGTCTTGAGTCTCCCAAACCAAACGTGAACACGCATTTGCTGCGGTAGAGATGCTGCCAACTGCCATTGCAACAGATGCTGCTAGAAGAACTTTTTTGCTAAAACCTTTCATTGAATTGCCCTCGTAACGTTTCAATACGAGGTCATTATTACGTGTAATTCTCACCATGTAATCTCAGTTATGTTGCAAACTTTGCAACAAAAGGGTATCGGTTAAGCTAAGATAAACGGGTTTATTGTTTGAGGATCTTTCAATGCCCAGAGCCAGTTTTGATCAACTTACTGCATTTGTCGCTGTCGCAGAGCATGGATCATTTAGCCAAGCCGCAAGGGTAATCGGGAAAGACAGAGCGACGCTACACCACCAAGTCAGCGATCTCGAAATTGATTGGGATGTGATCTTGTTTGAACGTAAGGGAAGAACGCCAGTTTTGACGGAAGTAGGAGTGACGTTACTGACCCAAGCCAAGCATATTCTTTACCAAATGCAGTCTTTAGAGCTTTCTTGCGACAGCTACTCTCAAGGGGATGTTCCGGAGATAACGATTTGTCACGACATGTCGGTACCGTGTGATGCCATAGCGGACATCGACCTGTCTATGCGTAAGCAATACAAGAGTACAGCGATTCATTGGTTACATCGCAGCCGAGATGAAGCGTTAGAAATGCTAATGACGAAACAAGCGGATTTTGCGGTGGTACTTAACAGCGGTAAAGCGTTCCCAACCGAAGGGATGTCGTTCATTAACTTAGGCTACCCAAGGTTTACCTTCTATGCGCATCAGAAAAGTCCAATAGCGCAGAAACCCGTGGTGACTCTGCAGGATCTCGCGTCACACCATCAATACATTGCAGAGAATTTCAGCACCAGTGCACTTGGTAATCAACAGGTGATGTCACCAAACATTTCTCGAATCAGTAACATCGATGTGTTGATGCGATTATTGAAAAATGATGGCTTTGCCTTGCTTCCTCATCATTTAGTGCAAGCTCACGATGAGAAAGGCGAGTTTGTCCCGTTAAACATCGATTTTATGGCTAACGAAGGTCGTGCAGGTTATGTGTTACTAAAGCGAGGCAATACGTTAAGTCCTGTCCATCAAAAGCTGGTGGCGTTGGTGACCGAATGGTTTGATAAACAGGTGTAAAAGCCAAAACTTCCCGCTTTGGATTTGTACTGGATTAAGAAAGCTCTAATCGTAGTGATATGTCACCATCATCGAGGATACCATCCTCTTGAAATCCGAACGCACGATAAAGCTTACCTGCCTGCTGATTGGAGGGTTTATGCATCGTGAATAAGGTTTTCCCTCCGAGTTGTTTCACTTCTTCAACGAGCAAGCTAAGTACTTGCTTTCCATACCCTTTGTTCTGGTGATCTTTGTCGATCATAAAGCGGAACAGCCAGTAAATGGAGTAATCAAGCGGCTCGTCTTCATGGCAAAACGCAAGTAAACCTATCACCGTCTCTTGCTCATAAATCACTTTCAATCGGTAGTCGGTTTCAAAGCGTGATTGAGCAATCGTAATCGCGTTGGAGGCAAGGTTTTCTTCTTGTTCTGGGTGAAGATTAAGACGAATACAATCTAGATAGTTTTCTTTGGTGAGTTCTCTTAATGAGATCATAAAAACGAGTTTCCTTCTTCCTTAAAGCAGAAGAAGTAAAGCTTATTATTCAGCAAGATAGCAAATGAGAGAGCTGACGAAGAGATAAAGCTGTGATTGAGTTCATGGATAGGCGACTCGATGACGAGCCGCCAAGCTATCGGTATTCATTGTGAGGCGCATTCAGCGAGGGATTAACATTTATCGCAAGAAGCACCGTTTTGGTTGCAATCTGTCATACGACCTTGTTTGTCGAACGAGAAACTGCAACATTCTTCAAATAGCTTTTTCAATTCGACACGTCCTCTCTGTACGCGCGATTTGAGGGTTGAGTAGCTGATACCTTGCTCTTCGGCCAACTTCTTCTGGCTCATGCCTTCAAGCTCAATAGAAGAGAGCAGTTGCGATTGCTCGTCTGGTAATGCTTGCACAAAGGGCGCAATGCACTTTGACAGTTCTTGTTTCAGGTTTGATTCTTGCTCTTCAAACCAAAGATCGTCAGCAACGAGGTCATTATCACGTTGATTTCGAGCACGTTTACGGTAGAAATCGATGATGGCGTTATTCGCGATTTGGAAGAGCCAAGATTTGACGCTAGATACATCACGAATATCCGCAAGGTTTTGATAAGTTTTAAGTAAAATCTCTTGCTTTAAGTCGTCTACATCATCTTCATTGCTGACTTTAGAGCGCAAGAACGCATGAATAGCGTGTTCGTATTCGCTCCAAATTGATTCGAGGTTAGCAGTTTTCATTGATGCAACACTCGTCACGCAAGAAACCAATAACCGTATCTAAGCATTCATACTCAGCAACACAATACAAAGTACGACCTTCACGACGCTGACTGATTAAGCCGGCTGAGGCTAGGCTCGAAATGTGATGAGAAAGGGTAGAGGCTGGAATACCAAGTTTATCTTGTACGCCACCAACCGCGATTCCTTCATAGCCTGCTTTGACCACCTCTTTATAGATACATAAACGGGTAGGGTGTCCTAGCTCTTTGAGCGCTTTTGCTACAGCTTCGAGTTCCATACTGACCTCTTGGAATGACAGACGATAAATACATTTCGATGATAGTGAAAGTGTGGGTGAATAGCAAACAAGAAAAATTCCCTAGTTAATTAATTGATTATTAAGACTTTAAATTATATTTCGATATTTATCGAAATATAATGGTTGACGCGTCGATTTTTAATTCTATAATTCGAGAAAAATAGAAATGAAGAGTTCAGCTTCATTAGGAAATTTACAGTTACTGATGTGACATCAGTAGGAGAATCAATATGAATCCAGAAATCATGACCATGGCTAAGGAAGCGCTTGATATGTTTGCGTTTCTAGCAACCGAACTTATCATCCTATTCCTAGCAATTAGCTACATCGTGGGTGTGTTGCAAGATTTTCTAACGCCAGAAAAAATCCAATCTATCCTGAGCTCGAAAAAGGGTAAAGGTTACTTTATCGCTGCGCTATTAGGTTCGATTACGCCTTTCTGTTCGTGTTCGACCATTCCTTTCTTGAAAGGTCTATTGCGTGCAAGAGCAGGTTTTGGACCTATGATGGTGTTCCTATTTGCTAGTCCACTGCTTAACCCAGTGATCATTGGTTTGTTTGTAGTGACCTTTGGTTGGAAAGTAGCGGTATTCTACTTTGCTATTGCGATGACAGTGTCTGTGGTTGCAGGCTATGTACTTGAAAAGCTAGGCTTTGAACGTTACGTAAAACCAGAAGCGTACGAAGCAGCAGGCACCTCTTCATGTGGTACATCTTGCGGTGATTCAAGCAAGAAAAAAGAACAAGCAAAACCAGCATCAAGCTGTGGTACTAGCACTTGTGGTGAACCTGCACCAGTCGCAGCAAAAACATCATGCTGCAGTGAGCCAGCGCCTGTGGTAGTGAAAACATCTTGTTGTGGTGATAGCGCACCAAAAGCAGAACCTAAAGTAGAAGTGTCTTGCTGTTCATCAGACGGTAGTGCAACAGCGACAATCGTGGAAGAAAAAGAGCCTAGCCGCTGGGTACGTATTTGGCACTCAACTTGGAAAGACTTTAAACAAGTGTTCCCTTACCTAATGATGGGTATTGCGATTGGTTCATTCATCTACGGCTTCATCCCAACGGATCTTATTGCGGAGTACGCAGGTGAAGCGAAGTGGTACGCGATTCCAGTAGCAGCAATTATTGGTATTCCATTATACATCCGTGCAGAGGCAGTTATTCCACTAAGTGCGGCGCTAGTACAAAAAGGTATGGCACTGGGTTCAGTAATGGCACTTATCATTGGTAGCGCAGGCGCAAGTCTTACAGAAGTGATTTTGTTGAAATCAATCTTTAAGAACCAAATGATTGCAGCCTTCCTATTCGTTATCTTAACGATGGCAATGGGCGCAGGTTACCTATACACCTTCATCTTTGCTTAATTGAATTAAGTAAACTGAAAAACAAAAATCCCCAAGTTTCGGCTTGGGGATTTTTTATTCTGAAAGACTTAAAGCTTATCGCTCACCAAGCACTTCAAACTCATCGTACGTTAGGCGAGACAAACCATCTTCTTGAATTTCCCACAACTCTTTGTGCACGACACCAAACGCCTTGTTCATTGTCCAATCTGAAGTAAGAATGTAGCCATTTTCACTGTCTTTTTCCCACTTGGTGTTGGTGTAGTCCACGCTGTTAAAACCTTGGTCCATGATGTTTTGCCAGAATGCTTGGATCGCTTCACGTCCCTCAAAGGTGCCAAATGGTTTTGCAATCATAACCGCATCTTCTGCGTATTGTGCTGCACAGCCCGCAGCGTCTTGATTATTGAAAGCGATTTGCCATGCTGAGATGCCTGCTTGAGCGCGTTCTAAAACTGATTGAGTCATCCTGAATATCCTGTGATTGGTGTTTGTTTATGTAGCAATCATAGGGTTAGAATTGAGATAGAAAAACAAAGTAATAAGAATTGAATGTTCTGTAAAAAAGAACAATAAGGAAGGGCGATGAATAAGCTGCGTTTGATGTCTCTGTTCGTTCATATTGTCGAGTGTGGTTCAATCTCCAAAGCTGCAGATAAATTAGAGCTTTCTAAGTCAGTGTTGAGCTCTGCTTTGAAGCAACTCGAACTAGAGCTGGATACTTGCTTACTCAAACGTACGACCAGAAAGCAAACTCTGACCTCGACAGGTGAGCGCTTTTACGAGCAGTGCGCGCAAATGACAAAACAAGCAGAAGCTGCGTGGTTAGAAGCCACAGAGTTAAAGCAAGTGCCAACGGGACGGCTTACCGTCACTGCGCCACATGCCCTAATGCGCTCGATAGTGTTGCCTGCTTTAACGAGTGCTTTTGCTGATTACTCTGATGTGCAGTTAAATTTGATCAGTGATGATAAGCATGTGGATATTGTTCAGCAGGATATCGATCTTGCCGTACGAGTAGGGGCTTCTGGTGATTCAAACATTAAGCAGCGTAAAGTAGGGCAGTTTTGTGACGTCTTGTGTCGTGCTAAAGGCGCGCATTCTGATTTTGAGAGTGCGCCTTATATTGCTCAACATTGGCAGCTTGAACCTGTTATCCATGCGTTTGCTTCCAAGGAGCCAGAACATCAAATTCAATATCCAGTGAAGCACCGAGCGAATACCGTCTTTGATGTGTCCAGTCTGTTAGAAATGGGGTTAGGCGTTGGTATTTTGCCTGACTTTATGTTGGAGTCGAACTCGCTTCTTGAACCAGTTCCCGGTGCGAAAGCGTCAAAGGTGAACCCAATTTATGTATTGCATCCCTACCAAGCTCATGTGCCGATGGCAGTGACAATAGCAATAAAGGCGATTGAATCGCGCATTGACGAAGTCATTTTATGTAAAAACTGACGGTTATCGGGGCGAACACTCAGAGTCGGTTTGGAATTAAAATTGATGAATTTTTATTCAGGATCAATCTTCATTATTATTTCACCCCACGTTCAAAATGCCTCGTCTACACTGTTTGATGAGTTGTCAGTTGGCAGACCAAGGAGGCAGCCATGATTGCAGTTCATCGAGAGTATTGTTTATCGAATAGCCCAGATTTACACGCCCATGTTGAAGTCAATCCCGTCGGTAAATTGGAAGTTGAAATTGTCGAGCTTCAAGAGCACCACACTACCGAGTTTGATGATCTTTCTTTTGAAAGTAGTGGCGCTCAAACGCGTATTTGCGGGAAAGAAGACACCGTTCCATGGCAGTTCAACCTAGCCAAGACCGACGCATTAGAACTGTCGCATTTAGTGGATGAAGCGAATGAAGAGTATGAGACATTGATGAGTGATCTCATGTAGCTCTGCTTTTTCACCGGCAATAAAAAACCTCCCAGTGGGAGGTTTTCGCGTTTATTGAGCGTCTTCTTTCGGTAGATGTAGCTCTTGGACGTTTTCTTCGTTGAAGTCGTCGGCATAACCTTTCGGTGGCGGCGTCCAACCACGTTCAGAACGGGAGAGCTTATCGTGACGATCCTTTTGCATCTCTTCTGCCATTTTTTCCTCTAGATGAATAAATAGCTGACGGAAGTTGTTGTCGTAACGTTCACCTTCTGAGTCATCGGCCCACGCTTCATATAGCATGTTGGATTTACGATCTTCGACTCGGCGATAAGTCGATTTTTGCTGCTCGGTGAAGAATGGATGAATACCAATGGCTTTCATCGCATGACCACCAATTTCCAAGGCCGAATGGTAAGTCTCTGATTCGATGATATCTGCGCCCGCTTGACGTAGTAGGTAACCATGTCCGCGGTCAAATGCACGCGCAATCACAGTCACGTTTGGATAGGTGTGTTTTACGTACTTAACCAACTCCACGCTCGATTCTTGATTATCTATCGCGACGACAAGCGCAGAGGCATGCTCAATACCTGCCGTGTGTAGCATGTCTGGTCGAGTCGCATCACCAAAGTAAGCGCGTGTACCGATCTGGCGCATATTATCAATCTGGCTTGCTTGGTGGTCGAGTACAACCGTTTCCACGCCATTAGATACCAACAAGCGGTTTACGATCTGACCAAAGCGACCGATACCTGCAATGATGACGGTGCCTTGTTCTTCAATGGTGTCACTTTCACGCTCATTCGATTCACTTTCAAAGCGAGGAAGAATCACCTTATCAAATAGGATGAATAGACCAGGCGTTAGGAACATAGAGATCGCAACAACCAATGCCAGCGTTTGTGAAAGCTCGAATGGGATTACGTGGTTTTGTACCGAGAAGCTCAATAGCACAAAGCCGAATTCACCCGCTTGCGCCAAGCTCAAAGTAAACAACCAACGATTACTGCCTTTGATACGGAAGATGAACGCAAGTGCGAATAGAATCGCGGCTTTCAGAATCATCACGCCAAGCGTTAGACCGATGATCAAACCAAAGTCGCTGAACAGCACTGAAAAATCGATGCCAGCACCTACCGTGATAAAGAACAAGCCAAGCAGCAAGCCTTTAAACGGTTCGATGTTTGACTCCAACTCATGGCGGAACTCACTGTTCGCCAGAACCACACCTGCTAAGAACGTACCCAGCGCCGGAGACAGACCCACTAGGCTCATCAAAGCAGCAATGCCGATCACCAACATTAATGCTGTTGCAGTAAAGATTTCACGCAGACCAGAGCTTGCTACGTAGCGGAACAGTGGACGACTTAGGAAATGCCCGCCAACAACGACGATAGCAATAGAAGCCGTAATCACGAGCCCGTATGCCCAGCCAGGAAGTCCAGCCACTAGGCTAAGTTCTTCATGATGTTCTGCGGCTGCTTGTGCTGCTGATTGTGCTTGTTCTACCAACTCTGGCAGTGCCAACAGCGGAATAAACGCCAACATTGGAATTACGGCGATGTCTTGGAAAAGCAGCACCGAGAACGCGTTCTGGCCACCTTCTGTTTTGGTCAGCCCTTTCTCGCTAAAGGTTTGCAGAACAATCGCGGTGGAAGAAAGTGCGAAGATCAAACCGATTGCTAATGCAATGGCCCAAGATTGGCCAAAGTACAGGGCAATCGCCATGATCAGTGCGGCAGTACCACCAACTTGTAGGCCACCTAAGCCCATTAAGCGGTTACGCATTGCCCACAACATCTTAGGTTCAAGTTCCAAACCAACGAGGAACAACATCATGACCACACCAAATTCAGCAAAGTGTTGAATTGTCGTGGTTTCTTCACCAACGAGGCCGATAATAGGACCAATGACCACACCCGCAATCAAGTAACCTAATACCGAGCCTAAGCCTAGACGTTTTGCTAAAGGAACGGCGACGACAGCGGCAATAAGGTAAACAAAGGCTTGTAAGAATATCCCTGTCATGATGCTTCCTTAATCAGTTGTGGTAATGCACTGTTGAGTTTGATGAGTGATGCCGCAGCTTCAAGATCAAGCGTGTCATTGACGAGCGCATTGAGCAGCGTTTTGTAGCGTTCAACATGCTGTGGAATTCTATCTTCTTCTTGAGCTGTACGGGAGCCAAACAACGCAAGTGGAGCGATGTAGTTCATCCCAGTCAGTGCCGACATTTGCTCGATAGGAGCTAAGAGCTCACGGATGGTGAAGTGGTTGTAGCCTTCGGCTTTATAGGCCTCTTCTTTACCACCTGCGGATAAGACACAAAGCATGGTTTTGCCATGAAGCTCTGTACCTTCCGAGCCATAAGCAAAGCCGTATTCCAAAACCAGATCTTGCCACTCTTTTAGAATGGCTGGCGTGGAATACCAGTACAGCGGAAATTGAAAAATCACCACATCGTGGTCGCGTAAACGCTGTTGCTCTCGGTCAATATTGATATTGAAGTGCGGGTACTCGGCATAGAGATCGACACAAGTGACACCTTCAATCGTATTAGCTGCTTTAAAAAGGGGAGCATTCACCTCTGAGCGATGCTGGGAAGGATGCGCAAAGAGAATCAATACTTTTTTATTTATCATAGGAATCCTTGCTATGCGTCTAAACCATTTTTGGTATAAGAATGAAAGACTTTGATTGTTGTAAGAAACTGTAACCCATAAACCTTATCCTATCTACTTTAGTGATTGAACATTGGAAAGTTAAAATCACTTTCAATGAAATATAGAAAATCTTCACGGGGCACTGCTTTTTATCTTCCTTAATAAACGCTTGAGCAGCTCCTTTATTAGAGAAAGATGGATGTACTTAACGGAAGTTCTAAATCTACAAATTTGGTGTGGGTTATCTCGTTTAATGTACTAGGTTTTTTACTCTATTTTTTGAGAATCAACGCATAAAAACCAACACTGGATATCCTCATACCTGCATCAAAGAAGTTATCTAAAAGCACGCATCCGAGCTGATACTAGGATGAACAAACGATTTATTTCAAAGCGATGTGAAATGATAAGTTTGAGGAATGTGATAAGCGAAGAATGCCGCAGATTAACGTTTACCGAGAGCAGGGTGTTCATCGGAGCGGCGCATTTCGAATTTTATAAACGCCAACTTGATCGCAGCCACTGTTATTTTTCCGTCATAGAAGCGTAGCGAGCGCAAAGAATTCATGCGTTTAGATTGGAAAGTACGCAAATCTGTTCTTATGCTGAATAATAACCTCAAGTTATTATCGACGTGGAATATGGCCAAAGATCTCTTCTCAAACCTCGACCTGAATTTGCTCCGAACATTCATCATTTTGCACCAAGAGCGCAATATGCGCCGAGCGGCAGAGCGCTTGTTTGTTTCTCAACCCGCCGTGAGTAAGGCATTGCAGCGGCTGCGTGATCATTTTGAAGATGAGCTGTTTGTGAAAACCCATCACGGGTTGCGGGCAACGGAGTATGCGAACGATTTAGCGGAAAATCTCGCGCCGTTATTGGATGAAATCTCTATCACGCTCAATGGTTCTAAAGCATTTAACCCATTAGAAATGAACGGGACCATCAAGGTTGCGTTAGCGCCTTTTATCTTGAGCTCTTACGCCAGTGAAATCTGTCAGGCGATTCGACAAGCAGCGCCAAACGTTCAGATCCACTTGTTGAATTGGTCTCGCTCCACCATGGATGAGATCATCAAAGACGATGTTACGCTTGGTGTGAACTATGAAATCAACCATGCTCCAAAAGAGCTACTGACGAAAATGATCGTCAAAGACACCTTCTGTGCATACGTGCGAAAAGATCATCCGTTTCCCGGTGACCGACTACAAATCTCGGATTGCAGGGATTTGGAGTTTGCGACCGTGATTGCGGCCGATTGGAACTCCAGCGTGTCGTTTTCTGAGAAGATAATGAAAATCAAAGGCGTAGAGCCAAAAATCGCGTTTCGATCTGAATTGCCGTCGGCCATCATCGACGTGGTGGCTAACTCGGACATGGTCTTTCCCGCTTCAAAAACGGTGAACGTCGATAAGATCTCTCAATTGAGAAGATTGGATATCGAGTTTGACGGTATCGTGATTGAGCCTTGCTTGCACGCTTACTATCACCATAAGAATCGCCGTAATGAAATGGTTCATTGGCTACGTAGCATCATCACGGATGTCATAACCAAACACCTGGAGCGCTCACAACAGCGATAATAACCCTTGGTTATCACGCTCTCTACTCTTGTTTATTAATAACCCGCCGTTAAGTGCGGGTTTCTTTTTAGCGATTAGAGTAATAAAACACTGCTCAATATACTTCTCTTCATCGGGCAGGGAGTCCACTGAATCTGCAAGAGGCAGCCCTGAATTTCGACAAATTAAGAGAGTAAATCATGAAAGTTAAATTACTAAGTGCCGTTATCGCAGCATCTTTTCTAGCCGGCTGTTCATCATCAGGTTCTTCGGACTCCCCAAGTGAGCCAGCAGGTGTTGCTTCTGTTCAAACCTTTGAAGGTGAGCATTTCGATGGTATGGCAATTCAAGGTGACAACGGCGAGTACAACACAGTAGCTATTCGCGGTGTAGAAGGTAATACCGTATTTAATGTTGGCGGAGAGCTTTACTTTACAGATGGTGATGTAGTTAAAGACGCTTCAGGTAACGTGGTTGGTAATATCGAAGTACGTAATAACGAATTGGTGTTTGTGAATGACAAAGGCTTCGTACATTTGAGCGTAGAAGATGGACGATTAATTGTCGAAGAAGTGAAGCTCAATCCTGTACATCCTATTGAACCAACGCCGGAACACCCAATTGAATGGGAGCCAGCAAACCCAATTGAGCCAGTGCCGGAGCATCCAATTGCAGGTGGTCCCGTAAATCCAATTGAGCCAGTACCTGAGCATCCAATTGAAGGTGGTCCAGTAAATCCGATTGAGCCAGCACCTGAGCATCCAATTGAAGGCGGTCCAGTAAATCCGATTGAACCTGTGCCGGAGCATCCAATTGCAGCTGGACCGGTAAATCCAATTGAGCCAGTGCCGGAACATCCAATGATAACGAACCCATCAAACCCAATTGAAGCAAGCCCGGAGAACCCAATTGAAGGGGCTGCCAGCCTGCCTGTTCACGAGCTAACTCAAGAGCAACGTGCAGAGTTGAAACAAAAAGTACAGTCTCTGTCACAAGAGCAGCGTCAGCAAATAAAAAGAGCGATTCGTGACCGCGCTGAGCGTTCATAAGTCAATCGCATAAGGGTAATGAGCAAGGAGCCGCTTGAGTAAAGTGGCTCCTTTTTTGTTTCATACTTTTTTAATAGGTTTCCCCAATGAACAAATCTTTGACACTGCTTTGCATGCTATTTGCTTCCCCGTGTTTTTCTGCTGACCATAAAATGCCAGAGTTTGGATTGGATGTATCAAATACAGGCGATGAATGGATTGTCACGGCCAGCGGTTATTTACAAGCGACAGAAGAGTGGAACATTTCTGCTGAGGTCGATTCTACGGGGTATTTAGAATTGGGGACAGGATATGGCGTTATGCTTGGGCAATTCTACACAGAAGCATTTGTGAGCTATGGACGTGCAGATCTGTTCGACGTCTATGATGCGGGCGTGTTTACCGGAACCGCGTTAGGGGATGATTGGATGGTTTTCGCCAATAGCTCTCATGAATGGAGAGAAAGTGCTATTGGTAAGTCATTCCCTGCATTCGAAAATACCGCAAGAGAGTGGAAAAATACGGTTGGAACGAGCTATACACCAATTGATTTTCTCAGTCTTGGCTATGCTTATAACTACGATAAAAAGTTGACAGAGGAAGGTCATCGTACAAACCACGAGGTGCGAATCACGTTAAAACCGAAGTGGCTAGAACCCTACGTGAAGTATACGTTTGGTGAACACAGGGTTTCGCCAGGTTCGACCAAAGTAAGTGAAGAAAACAGCGTTGAGCTAGGGATTAACTTTAACTTTTAAGGTGAAGGTATGAACATACAATCAACCATTATTGAATATGCAGTGGCGATTATAGGGTTACTTTTGACAGGAATAACCCTCTAAGCAGGGTACTCAGAGGGTTAACACATTAACGATTGATGTTGTAGCGAGCCATAGTGGCTTCTTCAGTCGTTACGACTGTTTTACCTATCGGAGCAAGAGAGATAACCGCAAGCTTCAGGTGTTGAAGGGCGAACGGAATGCCAATGATGGTGACAAAGCATGCTACAGCGGAAAGCACATGACCGATTGCCAACCAGAGACCAGCAAACACAAACCAAATCACATTGCCAATGACGCCAAGTGGACTGGTACCGATGTCCATTTCATTGGTTAATTCATCTCGTGAAACGGCTTCCTTGCCGAATGGGAAGAACGAGAAATTACCCATTACAAAACAAGCACGTCCCCATGGAATACCGATGATGCTGATGAATGCCAGTAGTCCGAAGAACCACCATAGCAAACCCATGAATACGCCACCGAATACAAACCAGATGATGTTGCCGAGTGTTCTCATTTAAAACCCTTTTTGATTTATAGCGTTGTGTTAAGTATGTCACACGAATCTTAACAGAGGATGAATGGACGCACTTTATCTTAAATAAGCAATCATTGATGAGAATGCCTATTCGATTGAGGGAAAACAGAAAGCGTGTTGCGCGGAGAAAAGAGAAAAGGCTCCCAACGATAACGTTAAGAGCCTTCTTTGATTACGCGGTTGCTAAGTTCAAACGTGGTACCGGTTTGTCATTGATCGACAGGTGAATAAGAGCCGCGATAAATGCCAACACGACTGTTGACCACCAGATTGGATCGTAAGAGCCGTAGTAATCGTAAATGCGACCACCAACCCAAGCCCCCAAGAAGCTGCCTACTTGGTGAGTGAAGAACACCAAACCGTATAAGGTTGAAAGGTAACGAGCACCAAAAATCTGGCGGACCAAGCCGGAAGTCAGTGGAACCGTACCTAACCAACAGAAGCCGATAGCACCGCCAAAAATGGCAGCAGTGTGTTCGGTGACAGGTAAAGTCACAAAAGCACCAATCACCACCGTGCGCATCAAGTACAGGGCAGACATAACGTGACGCTTGTTAAAGCGATCGGCCATCACACCCCAGAAGTAAGAGCCAAAGATGTTGAAGATGCCAACATACGCCAGTGCCATCGCTGCTGTCGAAGCCGGTAGATCTTTATCTGCCAAGTAACTTGGCAAATGAGTGGCGATAAACATGACATGGAAGCCACATACGAAGAAACCAGCGTGGATCAACCAGTAACCTTTGTGTGCAAAAGCTTCTTTTAACGCCTCTTTTAGGGTTTGCGTATCTTCTTGAGCATTTGCTGCGTTGTTGGTTTGTGGTTTTGCCGTTCTCATGAACAACGCAAACATCACCATAAAGCTACACAACACGGCAAACACCTGAAGCGCGCCTTGCCAACCAAAGTCACTTAATAGAGCTTGTGCGCCGGGGATCATCGCAAACATGCCGAATGAGCCCGCAGCAGTTGTCAAACCAAATGCTTTTGCTGCGTGTTGGGCAGGGACCACTTTCGCCACTGCGCCTAGCACGATTACGTAGCTGGTCGCGCTTAAGCCGAAGCCAACTAGCACACCCAGCGACAAATACATCATGGTTGGCTCAACCGCGATAGAAGTCAGGTAAAGACCCAAAGCGTAAGAAATGGCACCTAAAATGATTATACGCTTCGCGCCCCAACGGTCTGACGCCATACCAACGAATGGTTGGAACACACCAAACAACAGGTTTTGCAAGGCAATAGCAAAGCTAAAGAACTCGCGGCCCGTTTGGAAGTGGTCTGAAATTGGCATCATGAAAATGCCGAACGATTGTCTGATCCCTAGACAGATAATCAAAATCCCTATTCCAAGCCAAACAAGAATTGGAAATCGGAAAATACTCATAATTTGCTCTTATTAATGGTGATGGTGGTGATGAGAGTGATCCTGGTGTTCGCCTTCGCCAGTGGTTTGATGGCAACCGCTGTTGATGGCTTGCTCTGCTAATATTTCCAATAACTTAGGTGAGTTATGGACGATGATTAACGACAGGCCCAACATGACGGACATTCTCAGCACCTGAGCGAAAATGGTTTGAGAAAAAAGCATGCATTGTGCGCTCAAGTAGAAAAAAGAGCGCGAAGTGTAGAGATAATTGTCTGGCGAGACAAATTACAAAAAGTGAATAGAGGTATGCGTTCTATGCATACCTCTATAATATTTCGTTTATAGTTTTTGTTCTGCGGTTATTAGGGGGACGCGGGTAGAGACTGCGTGTAAGGCAATGTTGTGAATCATTTCATCGACCGTTGTACAGCAGTCCATAAGAATTGATACATCGTATTTTTCTACCGCTTTAGAAATAGCAGTATGAGTGACACAGTTTTGCGTCATCATGCCACTTACTAATAGCTCTGTTACCCCATGTTTCTGTAGTACTTCTTCAAGGTTTGTTTGTTCAAAGCTGTCTGCAAAGTGTTTGATAACTACATCTGCATTTGGCGCTAGTGCCAAGATCTCAGGGTGAATCTCAGCACCTTCGGAGCCTTCATTAAAGAAAGGCGCAATGCCCATTGCTGGATCGGCGATGTGCTGAATATGAATGACAGGAATATTTTTCTCATTCGCTTTAGCAATGGCGCTCTTGATGTTATTTAGTGTTGCTTCTGTATTCCATAGAGGGAATTTACCGTTAGGGAAGTAGTCGTTTTGTAGATCGATAACAAGAAGTGCTGCTTGGCTCATGGTGTTTTCCTTTTGTTTTCAGTGAATGTGTTGCTTTGGTATGGGAGCTATTATGCGTACTTTCTTTTATCTTGCTCAGTGTCTAAAATGACAAAAAATAGGTCAAAAACGACAATTGGAATGAACAAGATAAACATTGCTATTGTGAACTATCCGGGGGCTTCAAAAGCGTCAGTCTATGGCTTGCAGGAACTGTTTGAGATGGCAAACCGCGCTTCGATTGAGCTGGATGTTGAATGCCGCTTTCATGCAGACATCATTGATTGGAAAGAAGGCGTTATTCGAGCCGATGAGTTCACGGTCGTCATACTGCCGCCAAGCGGTGCGGAGCAATATTACCTTTCGCCAAGTGAGGCGTTAACGTCTTGGCTGTTTGAGCAACACAAAGCAGGAGCGGTTGTTACGTCTGCATGTGCCGGGGCTTTTGTTCTCGCTCAAGCTGGTTTGTTGAACAACAAAGCGTGCACAACACACTGGGGCTTGTCAGGGTTATTCCGAGATAGGTTTCCTAACGTGACGCTTAAGCCTGAGTCCATCCTTATCAACGAGGGCAGCATCATTACCGCTGGTGGCATGATGTCTTGGCTTGATTTGGGGTTGGAGCTAGTTTCTCAGCTAAGTACACCTGCAGTGATGCGTTTGTTGGGAAAGATGCTGGTGGTCGATACTGGTGCCAGAGAGCAACGCTTTTATCAGCAATTCACACCTAACTTTCAACATGGTGATAGTGCCGTTCTTAGTGCTCAGCACTACATGGCTGATCATTTCTCACATGTGATTTCAAACCAAGCTCTATCGGAGATCAGTTGTTTAACTGAGCGCACGCTTCAGAGACGTTTCCAAAAAGCGACAGGTTTGAACTTGAATCAGTATCTACAGCATCTTCGTGTGCAAAAGGCGTGTGATTTATTAGAGTCGAGCAACTTAGCTTTTGAAGTCATCGCTTATCAAGTTGGGTATCAAGACGCGAGCGCGTTTCGCAAAGTGTTTATCAAAACCATGGGATTGGCTCCCAAAGCGTTCCGCGCTCGTTTTAGTGCTTAATTATCGACGCACTGACTGTTCAATGTGCTGACAAATCGCTTCGGCAAGTTGGTGGCTAGCGATATTACGCGCTACGATTTCAGAAGCGATTTTGCCTGACTGGATGACTTCAAACCAATCCAACAGCATAGAGTGGAAGCCTTTACTGGCCAGCATTGGCGTCCAATCTTTTAAGCTCAACTTCTGCTCTTGATTGTCTTGCCACAGTTTCCCTTCAACAAACGAATCAAACTCCATTGCTTTGTTTGAATAACACGCTTGGACACGCTCTGTGGTGATCCCAAAATGACGGTTCATGGATGCGTGAAGCAGTGTCTCACCATGCTGCCATTGGATATCTAAACGAGCCAGTTGGTCACCATCCATTTGATGTGTAATGTAAGCATCTTTCAGATCTGCCCTGGCCGTGATGTTCACGCTATCAAGAGGGTGGATAAAATCATCAAAAATGAAGGTACGGATATCTCCGGGTAGCTGATGACGGTTCTTCTCCCAACGCAGAGATTTCAAGCCTGAAAGTTCGCCTTTCTGGACGCTCGGCATATGTTGATTGTAGAGCGGAATATGACGGCGATTGAAACCAACATACAGAGGCTGTTTCACACGCTCGGCAATATCGTAGAGTCTTTCTACTTCAGCAGCGCTGTCTGCCAAAGGCTTATCAACGAATGTCGGGATGCCTTGTTCTAAAAAGAAAGACGCGATTTGAGAGTGAACGCTAGTAGCGGCGTGAATCATGACCGCATCTACGCCCATGCCAACCAATTGTTGATAGTCTTGGCAGGTTTCTGCGATTCGATACTGTTGAGCGAGCGCGTTGAGTGCGTTTGCATTGCGGGTACAAAATACCAACTCAACATCTGGAAGCTGAGTGATAACAGGAAGGTAAGCTTTTTGAGCAATGTCGCCCAAGCCAATGATGCCAATTTTCATTTGGTTCTTCTTCGTTTGTTAGCGGGCTAAACATTATATACCCAAGTGACCTTAAAATGCGGGACTTAGAATGAGCCACTGATTCAAGTTTGAGGAATACGATGTCGTGGAATAGGGGCTGTTTCCAAGGTGTTTTCGCTGGACCAAACATATCTAGGTTACTTAGGTATAGCTGAACCCGCTAAGAATTCTCGGTGTAAAGTGTCACAAAAAAGCCTGACTCATTGAATGGGTCAGGCTTTTACTGTCTTATCTTGAATTAAGAGTTTCGACAGGTTTTAAAAATATCCAATTTACCATCGTACGCATTGGTTTCGATATCCATAATGCCTAACAGCGAGTGGAAGACATTATCGTGTGAGTGCGTTGCGGTTTGCTGCGCTTCTTGTTGCAAGCAATCGCTATCGATGTGTTTGGCTTGCTTAAAGCCTGGAGACATCCAAAGCATCATAGGAACGCGCTTTTGAAAATCAGGTGCCAGTCCATAAGGCATACCGTGCAAGAACAAGCCATTTTCACCCAGAGATTCGCCGTGATCAGAAACATAAATCATGGCTGTGTTGTATTTGTCTTCCAATGTTTTTAACTTTGCAATGGTTTGATCTAATACGAAGTCAGTGTAACGAATAGTGTTGTCATAGGTATTGACGATTTGTTCAACACTACAGTTTTCGATATCTGCACGAGGGCAATCAGGTTGGAAAAATGCTCTGTCTTTCGGGTAGCGCTGGAAGTATGTTGGTCCGTGACTTCCAATGAGATGCATCGCAACAACTCGGTTACCTTTCATGCTAGATATTTGAGTATCTAAATTGTTTAGCAGCGCCATATCATAGCAAGTGCTTCCATTGCATAACTCGTTTTTCTGGCTTCTATCGACCTCAATTTTAGTGATGTTGTGGGCAACGCCTTTGTCACCACCATCATTTTCTTTCCATAGTAAATCAACACCAGCACGTTGCATAATATCCAGCGCATTATCTTGGTTATCTGCGCGGCTGCGGTCAAAATCGCTTCGAGTTAACTGAGAGAACATGCAAGGTACAGAAACCGCGGTTGCAGTACCACATGAGGCAACGTCTTTGAATGACACCACATCCAGCTTGCTGGTATATGGGTTAGTTTCGCGCTCATAACCATTCAATTGATAGTTTTGTGTACGAGCGGTTTCACCAACAACAAAGACGAGTAAAGTTGGTTTCCCGTTTGCTTGTTGTAGAGCCGTTGATGATTGTTTAGCATCCAGTCCAATTTCACGGTAAGGCTCTGGAGTTGTAAGGTATTTTGCTTTTACGTAGCTCGAAATACTGTAAACGTATTGGGTCGGGATAATGACTTTTTTTAAATAGCTATTGTTACGGCCTACTGAAGCATAGTCTTGATAATACAGCCCGGCGATCACTGCGATCACCGCTAAAGATGCTAGCATCGATACGACTTTAGTTAATACAAAACGAAGCCACTGCCCATTTAGCGGTTGTAGCTTTACTTTGAATACTAAAGCAGCCGGAATCATGCCCATTAGCAAAGTCCAGATGACAGAATATGCGCTGAGGTATGAGCTCGCTTCACTGGTGTCTGTCTCGACGATGTTTGTGATCATGTCTGTATCGAACAAAGTACCGTAGTTATAACTCGCATAGCTAACCATGCTAGAAACTACCAACAGTACGATGAAAAACGGTTTACTCAGCCAAGGCCAACTGAATAAATTGAACAAAAAGTTCAACGCGGCGAAGAAGAAAATGGGAATAGTAATGATGAAACCAATTTTTACTTCATCCAAGTTTGAGAGGATATGAGAAAGCTCTTTGTAAATGGGGATGTTCACAACAAGAGCAAAGTACAATGCGAGAAATAATGTAAAGGTAACGTAAGAGATACCTTTGTATGGGAATGTAATATTCTTCATAATTTATGGTACTAATCTGGTACTACAGCAAGATCGAAGCCCAAACAAAGAGGACTAGAAAAAGCGCAACAAAGACTGCTGCAGAGCCAATGTCTTTGGCTCGACCACTAAGTTCATGCCAATCATCGCTGACACGATCGACTACCGCTTCTATGGCGGAGTTTATGAGTTCGACAATCACAACCAGTAACAGGCTGGATATCATCATAATGCGTTCCAAGTTCGTCACGGGAAGCAAAAGTGTGCAGATAGAAAGTACTAGCGTTAACACTAGTTCTTGTCTGAAAGCGGCTTCGTGAATCCACGCGGCTTTCAATCCTTGAAGTGAGTAACCGGTTGCGTCCACAACTCGGCGTATACCTGTTTTACCTGGTTTCAAATTATTGCCTATTATTGCGTTCAAAAAGAGAGTGAGGGAAAACATCCCTCAGAATAAAAGGCATCAAATTGCAATTTAGAGGATAAATGATTGAGCGTGAAATATTTGTGAAATTCTCGGCTGCAATCCAGAGTTGGCTGCAATTGATGCTTATTTATAAATTAAGACTCTAGGTCGTAAACGGTGTAGCCTTTATTAGCTAGGCATTTACGCAGTACTAGAGATTGGGTTTTTGTTGAGTCGTTTGCTCCGCCCAATGCACCAGCACCAGCACCCACAGCGCCACCGGCTGCAGCTCCGACAACTGCGCCGCCCACTCCGTCTTCAAGTACGCCAGCAACTGCACCAATTAATGCACCTGTTACGGCACCATTTTGAGCTTCCGTCTTTGCAGCTTCGCCTTTGTCTACTTTTTCTGCGTAGCCTTGGCAGTAATTAAAGTCTTGTTCGTATTGAGCTTGATCGACATTGGTCATATCAACAACAGGTTGTTGATTGTATGCACAAGCCACAAGGCTTGATGAAAGGGTGATGAGAAGAAGTGGTCTATACATTTTTACGAACCATTATTACGATGAATTAATGGTTTAAATGTACACTGTTTTATTTTCTGGCTCTGTCTTGTGATTGTATAGAAGTGTCGCCTTCTGTAATGAAGAGTAGCGCTTTATTGATAAATTTATGAGTCTATTTTGGAAAGCAAATGGTAAAGCATGCACCGCCTAGGGGGCTATGAGACACGGAGACTTCCCCTCGCTGTAATTCGATGATCTGTTTTACTATCGCAAGCCCCAGTCCAAAACCACTGGTGTTCTTATTACGTGATTTGTCAGCACTATAAAAAGCATCAAACAGGTGAGGCCAATCTTTCTCTTCGATTCCGCAACCATCGTCATGGATTTGTATACAATGGTGATCTGATGTCTCAATAATATTCAACACGATAAGGCTATTAGCGTAACGCATTGCGTTTCGAAGTAGGTTGTCTAACGCGCGCGATAGAAGTTTCGGGTCAGCTGAGATAACGATGTCTTGGACTTCGGTATCATCGATTTCAATAGATACGCTTGTATCCCTTTGCCACTTTGGTAACAGTGATTGAATAAAACTGGCGAGCATTACTGACGAAGTTTGAATCTCTGCATTAGGCCTTTCCATCTTTGCGTAGTAGAGGAGCTCTTCGACCATGTCTTCCATGTCATCGATATCTTCAACGATGCTGTTGACGTATTTTTTCTGCTGTTCGTTGAGCGAGGAGTCTGAAAGAAGGTCTGCTTGCCATTGGAGTCGAAAGATTGGCGTTCGGAGTTCGTGCGCAACGGCGTTGGTCAACATTTTGTTGCTTGTAATTAGGCGAGATACTTTCTCTGCCATGTCGTTAAAGCTTTGGTTAAGCGTTCCTACCGACTTCGCGCTGGAAGTATCAGCCCGAGCATTGAAATCTCCTGATGCGAATTCAACGGTGACTTTTTCTAGAGCACGAACACGGCGACTTAAAAACCAAATTAGAAGCACACAATAGAGGGCAAAACCAGCAAGAAAGAACAGCCAGACGATATTATCATCGAAGTTTATTGCTTGAATTATCGGGCTGCTTGGGTTTTCACTGAATTTGAATACAGGGGAGCCGGGTTCAAATCGAAACCACAAGTCTCGCTCATCATCGAACGCGGTATTAACCGATGGATTGTGATCAAACGCTTGCTGAATTTCTTGAGGAAGATGAGTTTTTTCTTCGGCAATCAACAGCATGTGGCTTGATTTAGCAAGTTTCTCCAGTTGCTGTACTGTGTACGCCTCTCCCTTTTCTTGATAGACAGGATAAATAAACTCATGGAAAGCTTGTGCCTGATGCTCTTCTAGCAAGTAATCGTAATCGGTATTGAGTTGATAAACGATGACCTCATAACCCACTAAACTAGCAAAAAATAGAACAATAAGACCAATGAAGCTCTCTAAGTAAATTCGTTTCATTATACGTTCCACGCATCAGGCATGAATAGGTAGCCTTTTCCTCGAACGGTAATGATTTTTTGTGGTGGGGTTGTGCTATCCCCCAATTTTTTGCGCAAAGTTACGATTCGGTTATCGATAGTACGATCGGTACCGTCGTATTCAATGCCACGTAGTGTTTTAGTTAGCCACTCGCGAGAAAGAGTTTGTTCAGGACGGGTTGCGAGTACCCAAAGAAGATCAAATTCACCATCGGTAAGTGCTATTGGCTCTTTGTTAAGAGCACATGCCTTGCGCAAGCGATTCAAACACAAAACACCGACTTCAACACAGATATCGGATTCGATTGCAGAAACTTCTTTGCGGCGCAACAGCATACGAATACGAGCAAGCAATACACGTGGCTTTATTGGTTTGGTAACAAAATCGTCTGCGCCGATCTCCAACGCGGCTACATGGTCAAAGTCATCATCGCTTGCAGTAAGCATCAATATTTTACCTTTGTAGCAATCTCGAACCTGTCGGCAAACACTCAAACCATCTTGTCCTGGAAGCATTAAGTCGAGCAGCACGAGATCTGGCTGGTTCTCGATAATGGCCTCTGGCGCATCTGTACCGTTGTCTATACAGCTTACTTCAAATCCTTGCTGACTAAAGTACTCACTGAGCATGGCTTGTAGTTTTGGGTCATCTTCCACGATGATGAGAGACGGCTTTGAATCTTGTGTGTTCATAGTTGTGATGCTGTAGGTAAGAGTTATTTCTGAAACTTAAACAAATTTTTTTGTGATTTCAATAAGCATCAATAGTATTGAGGAATTTATAGACTCCGCTAGTTAAACTTAACAATCACCAACAAAAAAGCTCCGATGTTGATCGGAGCTTTTTATCTCAGTGGTGGGTATTAGCTAGCCTGAGGTGCAGGTGTTGGGTTTGCTTCCTCGACCTCTTGCTCTTCTGTTTGCTTTGCAAGAATTTCGTCTTGTTGGCGTTGATGCTCCATGATTTGACTGTAGTTTTGCTTCAAGTATTGAAGTGTTTTAACAGCCGCAACGAAGAACACTGGCACAATTAATACGATGATCAGTACTGGGAAAGCCTTAAGGATATTTAAGTCAGCATTAATCAGTAGGAAGATGATTGGTAGTGCCGTTAGCAACAAACACCAGAACAGACGGAACATTGGGTTTACGTTTGCTTCATCATCTAGCTGTTTAGTTGCGATGCCTGCTAGTGAATAAGAGGTGCCGTCTAGCGTTGTGACCGTAAACAGAATCATAGTGACTAGGTAGATCGCGGTTAGTAGCATTGGAATTGAAGTAGAATCAAAGACTTGCTTAACCAACTCAGTCGGTTGACCGTCACCAATAAGCTTAACGCCATCAACTGCGCTGCTGTTTACAAGATCCATTGAGAATGTGCCACACACACCGAAGATCACTGCAGAGCCCATGGTGCCGCCAATTACTAGGATGAGAACCACGTCTTTTAGTTTCTGACCTTGAATGATTTTAGTGATGAATACACCAACACCTGGTGAGTAAGAAATCCAGTTTGCTAGGAAGAATACTGTCCAGTATTGAGGGAATAGAGTTGTACCGTATGGATCTGTATTGGTGCTCATACGGATGTATTCAGTCAGCATGATACCGATACCATTGGTTAAGTTGTTCATGATCAGAGCCGATGGACCGATGATGAAAATGATTCCAACAAATGCGGCACAGATGTAAATGGTTGCGCTAGATAGGCGAGCCATGCCTTTCTCGATGCCAATGTAAGAGCTAAGAGAGAAGATCACTGACAGACCAAGGATAACGCCAATACCCAACATTAAATTGTCTGGAATGCCCGTTAAGCTCGCTAGGTTAGAGGAGATCATTGGGATACCTAAACCTAGAGTTAGAGCCGTTGCTGCAAGTGTCGTGATGATAAACAGTAGGTCAATAAACTTCTGAGCCCAAACTGGAAGGCGATCATCAAAAAGTGAGTTGATCACGCCACTTAAGCTCATACGACGGCTTTTCTTTAGGTAGAACACAACCGCAAATGGGATTGCAACAATTAGGTAGATAAACCAACCTGCCGCACCCCAGTGGAACATGTTGTAAGCGGTAGCGTACTCCATAGCCATGGCTTTATCTGTGATTCCAAACTGAGGATCCATGAAGTAGTAAACGGCTTCAATAAATCCCCAGTACATGGTGCTTGCGCCCATACCTGCAGACAACGCCATCGCGAACAGTTGGAATTTCGTAAATTTAGGTTTGCTATCACCCATACGAATATCGCCGTATTTAGAAAAGGCGAGGAACAGTAGGGCACCTGTAGCGAAGAGTGTGTACCAAAGAAAACCCGAACCGAAGTTAATAACGGTAAAATCTAGCATCCCGCTCATGGTACTTTTTACGGCTTCTGGGTATACCACTGCAAGAATACCTAGAAGCAGTACAAATCCAAAACTGCCAAAAGTAAGCTTCCAGTCGATTTCTGAAGTATTCAATTTCATTGTGACTTTCCAATATTGTCTATTAATGAGAATACTCGGACGGCTTTGTTTATTGCTACTGACACTTGGGGTGCCTGCCTTTCTCCCGTTCCCATACGAGTAATTAGAAAGGCAGACAGTGTAGGGTTAGAGGTATGTCAGTCTTTTGCTGTCTCTGTATTAATTGTTTTGGTCTAAGGTATCGGGTTTATTCGAAAACGTACGATGCCACAGACATTTCTTTCACTTTGTCCCAATCCATTTCAACACCTAGACCGTTGCCTTCAGGTGCGTGAACATAGCCTTCTTTATCAGTGCGGATAACGGTTTTCGATGCCAATTCGAAGTCTTCGTAAGGGTAGAACTGTTCAAAGAACTTACAGTTATTGTGTGCAAGAGCGACGTGCAGGTTTGCCGCTTGCGTTAGGGTGTAACCCATTGATTGGATCTCTAGGTTCTTAGAGAAACCTTCAGCGATATGGAAACATTTGTTTAGAGGCGTAATGCCGCCGCACACAGTCGCATCTTGGCGAATATCAGACCACATTTCTTGAGATAGGGCGTAAGTGACTTCTTGCAGTGTTAACAAGCAGTTACCGTGGCTTGAGATCTCAAGGTCAGTATTTTTAACTAGACGCTTATAAGTGTTGTAGTCGTAATCAGAAACAGGAGCTTCCAACCATTCCCAGTAATAACTTTCTAGACGTTTTGCCATTGCCATTGCTTGTTCTGGCGTGTAGAAGGTTGCCGTATCAAGCATGAAGCGAATGCCAGTCTTGCCGTAACGAGCTTGAACAGCATCAACAAGCGCGACGTCTTTTTCGTATACGCAGTAGCAGTGAAGCTTGATGGCTTTAAATCCATGCGCAATACAGTCATCTAGATACGGGAAGTACTCTTCTACAGTGTCGAACATTGGTGTTGATGCGTAAGACAGCATTTTGTTTCGAGCGCCACCTAAAAGCATGTAAAGGGGCATGCCAGCTTTCTTGCCTTTGATGTCCCAAGCTGCGATGTCAATTGGTGCTTTCGCTGGTAGACCACCCCAGGTACAGCGAGCCATTAACCAGTTGTAGAGCTCTTGAGTCGCCAATGGGTTTTTACCTAGTAAACCCGGGACAATAGTGCGTTGAGATTCAATAATACAGCGGTCAAAATCATTCTCTGTGTAACTGATCGTCGCGCCCAGACCTTCTGTACCATCGTTACAAATAAGACGGACGATGTTGTTGGTGTACAGCAAAGGTTCTTGGTTATCTGCCCATGGCACTGGTGCTGCGTCGCGGTCTGCTACAGCGTAAAGTTCTACACGTTCAATTTTTAGTTCGGTCATTTTTTAATCCTTACAGGCGTGAGCCGTTTTCAATCATGGTGGCGCGAATCTCCGCGACATTCAGGTCACGAATCGCCGTATTCGTATCAATAGCTTGTACAGCAGCAATACCAGCCGCATGACCAAGCTCAAAACACTGTGCAGTAACGCGCGCAGAAGCGAGAGCTTCGTGTTCTGCGCTCAAGCATCGGCCAGCAACAATGATGTTTTCACCAATCACAGGCACTAAAGTGTGGAATGGGATGTCGTAGTAATCGTTAATCAGCCAGTGCAGTTTTGGCTTGTCGCCAGAGTGAAGTTCGATTGGCCAAGGGGTACGGCAAATACCATCTTCACGTTTGCGGCAGCTTACAACGTCTTCGTTGGTTAGCGTCTCAACACCGACAATAGAGCGAGTTTGGCGAATGCCGACTTCTACGCCAGTATCGACAACAAAGGCTTTTTCACAACCAGGAACAAAGTTGTTCAGGAATCGGGCATACTCGCGAACTTGGCGGCGACCAAATACTTCTGCTTCTGTGAAATCTTCAGGATCAATGACGTTGAGCATGCGTCCATCTTGACCAGCAAGACGAGTCGCATTCACCATCAACTCGTTAGATCGTGTGGTTGGGAAGATCCAAATCTTGTGGCGTGGCAGTTGGTATTTGCCACTTTCGTTGGCAGCAAGAATATTCTCTGTCACTTTAGGAGGACAGATCGTGTCGTTGCCATAGTAGTCAAGATAAGTGTCCATATCGACACCGCCAAAACGGAAGAACATGGTTGGGTTTTGAATACGACCATTGTCGCCAAAGTAGTAATCCATGCCTGCACGAGCCACAACGGCTGCGTCACCAGAAGCGTCGATGATCTGTTTACTTAAGATGATGCTTTGACCTGCGTTTGATTCGATGATCACGCCTTTGAATGCATCGCCTTCCATGATCACACCAGTGACTGACGTATGGAATAGAGTTTTGACGTTTGCATTCTCTAGAAAATCGTCCGCTACTTCACGCCACATTAAAGGGTCGTGCGTCACCGTGTACGTTTTACCATAACGTTGTGGAGCTGTGACGCCACCCTTGTTTTCTAGTGCTTGACGAAAACGCTCTGTAAAACCGAAAACTACTTGTTCTGGTTGTGCATTTTCGTCATCAGATGCCATGTACATGCCACAAATAGTGCCGGATAAACCCGCCACTGCAGCACCACCGCAGAAACCGTACTTCTCAATTAACCACGTGTTCTTACCCATACGCCCAGCCGTTTCAGCTGCGGCAACACCAGCAGGACCACCGCCAATCACTAACACTTCTACTTCAGCCAAAACAGGTAGGTCAGGAGTGTGTTCATAACGACGGATAATGTTCCAAGATTTCATTCTTACCTCACTAATAGATGACTGATGTTCATCTGATATATCAGTTGTATGTTTTTAATATATTCGGATTTCTTTTTTTGGTACAATGGCAAAACTTTTTATCGTGAGATTGCTCACTAAAAGATTGATCAATGGAATAGGAACGAGAATGACCGTAAATTCAGTCAATAAGACAGAAGTTGCATACAGCAAACTTGAAAAAATGATCATCTTCCGCGAATTAGAACCAGGGAGTATGGTCAGTGAAAAGCAGTTGGCAGAAGAGCTAGAACTTGGGCGAACGCCAGTTCGAGAGGCTCTACAAAGATTGGCTTACGAATGTATGGTTGAGATCCACCCAAGGCGTGGCATTCAAATCCCTGCTATCTCAGTAGAGAGTCAATTAAAGATCTTAGAAGTTCGCCGCGATATCGAAGCATTGTGTGTAAACTACGCAGCCTCACGTGCAAGTGTGGAAGAGAAGCAGCAGATGTTGATGTTAGCTGAGCAGTTAGAAGCTTGTGCAGAAAACAAAGATGATCTGCTTTACGCATCTTTGCTTAAAGAAATCCATACCTTGCTCGTCAAAGCTGCATGCAATGAATATCTTCAGTTAGCGATGGCACCACTACAAGGTTTATCCCGCCGCTTTTGGTTTGCATTTAAAAACCAAGACTCAGATTTGGTTGAAGCGTCTTCTCTTCACGCTGCCGTTTTACGTGCTGTCAGCCATACTGATGCTGAAGAAGCAGTAGCAGCATCTCATCGCCTAAATGATTACTTAACCGATGTGGCTTACCGAACCATCAAGCCAAGGAAGTAACATAGACTTATTTGGTCACAAAAAAACAAAAAAGCGGCTGTGTGAGCCGCTTTTTGTTTTTCGTCGTCTTAAAATCGCAGGGATTAAGGCTGTTGCTTAGTCGGTGCTAGTGCAATTTCACGGATACAAACGTTTTGTGGTTGTTGGTAAGCAAACACGACTGCACGAGCGATGTCATCAGCAGCAAGAACGCCACCCATGTCTTCTTTCCACGCTCCGTAACCATCTTTGATTTCTTGTGATGTTGTGTGAGAAAGCAGTTCAGTTTCTACCGCGCCCGGTGCAATCGTTGTTACACGAACGTTTGATGCTGCAACTTCTTCACGAACGTTTTCAGAAATAGCGTGAACCGCAAACTTAGTACCACAGTACGCAGCGTGATCTGGGAAAGTTTTCTTACCTGCGATTGAGCTGATGTTAATGATAGTACCGCTGTTGCGAGCCTTCATTGGTGCTAACACAGACTGCATGCCGTTTAGAAGACCAAGTACGTTAACATCAAACATGCGTTTCCATTCAGATGCATCTTGAGTATCGATTTGACCAAGTAGCATCACACCAGCGTTGTTTACTAGAGCATCTGCTGCGCCAAATTGTTCTTCCGCTTTAGCGATTGCTGCTTCAAATGAAGCTTTGTCTGTTACGTCTACTTTTTCACATAGTGTATTCGGCAGGTTTAGCGCTTCCAAACGTTCTACACGGCGAGCAAGAAGAAGCAGTGGGTGGCCTTCATCGCTTAAACGACGTGCGATAGCTTCACCAATACCAGAACTTGCACCTGTGATTACAATCAGTTTTTTCATCTTTTGTTTCCTCAGTATTTTTATTTGAGAGCAGCTTTTTGCTTGAATGCACCTGTCTCGCTGCGATGTGGTTATATTAAGGAAATGCCTTTTGTTGATATATATTGCTTTAGGTAAAACACTGTTGTCATATAGCAACAATAAGTGATAAGTCTAGGAAAATCAGGTAATAAAAAGGCGCACTGAGTGCGCCTTTGTCATTTTTTTGCGTTATTAAGCCGACTGCTCTTGGGTGCAAACAACACTATTGTCGCTACCAAAGCCATTTGGCACGTATGCGTCAGCATGTGGGTCGTTTTCCCACTCAGCTTCGTTAAATAGGTAACGGAACTGGATATTTTGTTCCTTCGGCAAGCGCGTTTTAAATTTAAATTGTCCACTTTTCTTCACGAGCTTCATTGGTTCTGGTTGCCAGTTATTAAAATCGCCCGCAATTTGAATCGATTCCCACTGATTCTTGTCTAGCTCGAACGTGACTTCGACTTCGTCTTTTGTTTTAAAGAATCTTTTTTTAAGCATTAATCTTTCCTTGTTTGTACAAAAACTGATCTAACTATTACTCGGGTTTCATAGTGATTTCAAGTTTTATTAGGATTGCAGTCGGTATAGGATGTCGGAATTATCTGGTTTGTGAACTAGTTAGTCAGCTTCACGCTTGTGTGAATAAGTGGATTCTGTATGATGAAGATTCACCATATTTTGAAGAAGTTATATGCTGAGTTTCAATCGCACATTCATCACGACAATGTTCTGTCTATTAGCCATGCTGCTAACGGGCTTAGCATCGGGTGTGCGTGCAGCAACAGTGCCAATAGAAGTGAGCTCAAGCAAAGATAGAACGGCTGAACTTCATCAACAAATGGGCGTTGACAATACGGACTGTATTGAATCACACCACGGTGGTCACTTGATGGAGAAAGGACAGCAGGTGCACACGAGTTGTAGCTCTTCTTGTATCGTCAAAATACCAACTAATCTCTTGCAAGATGATGTCATCTTACTACCGCATAGTCTTGCACTGATCGATAAATCATCCACACCAAAAGCAGTAACCGTGGTTTACAGGCCGTACCGCCCTCCGATTGTTTGAACCTCTTATTTATCAAACCAGCCTTGCTGGGTTTTCTAATTGTTAATTAATGAATACGGCACATTTGTGCCTGAAGGAATCAAACATGAAAAAGCTTTTTGCACTTTGCAGCACTCTATTATTGGCATTCACAGCTCACGCTGCGCAATTTGAAGAAGGTAAACACTACAAAGTTTTGGACGTAGAGAAAGCGACGAAACCAACGGTAACCGAGTTCTTTTCTTTCTATTGCCCGCACTGTTTCAAATTTGAAGCGGTCATCGATAACCTAAAACCATCACTACCAAAAGACGCAAGCTTTGAGAAAGTGCATGTTGCTTTTATGGGAAGCGATATGGCGGTACCAATGGCGAAGTCATACGCGACAATGGTGTCATTAGGCGTCGAGAAAACTATGGTGCCAGCAATGTTTGCTCAGATTCACCAAAAGCGTCAAGCGCCTAAGGATGAAGCGGAACTAAAGCAGATCTTTGTTGAGAATGGCGTAGATGGTAAGAAGTTTGATGCGGCATACAACAGCTTTGCCGTGAACTCGATGCAAAAAACATTTGATAAGCAGTTCAAACAAAGCACACTAACAGGTGTTCCTGGTGTGTTAGTGAACAACAAATACATTGTGCTGCCAAATGAAATCCGCAGTTACGATGAGTATAACGATCTAGTAAAGTATTTGTTGACTCTGTAACGAACAAATAAAAAGGCGACCTAAAGGGTCGCCTTAATTTTAACGTACAGCACTAGAGCACACAGTTGTTGGCACGCTAGTCATGAAAATTGCGTGGGGATAGAACAAACTCGCAGCTGTTACAACGGCACTGCATGGTTGAGTCACCGTGGTTTTTACGACGTTTGTCAGTACCTTGCTCGTTACGCCTACTGTATTTACTGCAGCCTGTTGTGCTTGATAGGAAACACAGCCAGAAGTCATATTAATAAGAGCTGCACCAAATAGAAACTTACGGAAAAACATATTCATTCCCTTTGTGAATGCTTTTGAGTACTTATATGCCCATCCATTCATAATTAAAACAAAACGGTGTTCAAAACAGCTATCACTTCACGAAATGAACATTGTTTTATATAACGAGTTGAATTTTGTGATCTGGTAGGTGGACAGACCAGCTCATGCGATCAAAACCAGCCCGTGTATGAGTACAACGCCAGTAGTGAGTTTGCCTCTCATCATTTGGTAGCCTTTCGGCTCTGCCTCTTTTTCTACTCTTCGTATCAATTTTTCTGCATACCACACGGCGATGTAACCAGCGGCCAATAATAAAGTCGCTATGACATAGTGTTTGTTGCCTTGCAATAATGCGCCCCACGCGAGCAATACGAATAAGTTACTCAGTACCAAGGCATTGCGACTTAAACGATGATAGAAATGGTCAATGGCATTTCCCCAGAGCACGCCTGACAGGAAGCTCAAAATCACTGCGCTGTAAGCAATAAAAAACTGCTGACCAGATAAGTTGAATAGAGTTCTCTCGGTAGAGATAAGAACCAAGCTAAACAAAAATGGAAGCAGTCCCAAATATCCTAATTGCAGCATTGTAGTACGCGTTGTTGTCATGGCCGCCTTCCTTATAGTTGCTGTTCAATTATATTAGTAAGCGTAGTACTTGTTGGAGAAGTTGAACTCGGGAAGGTGGCAATGACTTTACCTTCTTTGTTGATTAAGAACTTGTAAAAGTTCCATTTGGGAGTAATACCCGCTTGCGCACTTATCTCTGCAAAGACAGGATTTGCGTCCTGGCCAAGCACAGAGCTTCGAGCCATCATTGGGAAGGTGACACCGTAGTCTAAATAGCAAATTTTGGCGGTTTTTTCTTCACTGCCACGATCTTGGCGAAAGTCGTTGCTTGGAAAGCCAACAACAGCAAAGTTCTGATCTTTGTATGTTTGATGTAGTTGTTCCAATTGCTCGAATTGAGGGGTAAAGCCGCATTGACTTGCGGTGTTCACTACCAGCAGAGTTTTACCTTTGAAGGTATCGCACAGCTCTATCTCTTCCGTAGAGTTAAGTAGTCTTTGCTTGCCTTGCAAGATGTCAGGACAACTCGATGCAAAAGCGAAAGAGCCAGCGAAGAGCGTAGCGATGAGAAGTGTGCTGCGAGTGATTCCTTTCATAATGTTGATTCCTTTTGTTTTTCCTAAGTATAACTACTAGTTAAGGAATCAAATCGATCAAAAAAGCCGCTGAATTCAGCG